>JBILLI010000653.1:0-4412 GCA_044376155.1 Polyangiales bacterium | reverse complement strand
GAGGGGGGGGAGGGGCCGGGGAAGGGGGCCGCGTTTTGCGAATTCGTCTCGTATTCAGGCCGTTCTCGGAGATGTGTCCCGACGTGAACCCGAGGCGGGGGAAGGGCCGGGGAAGGGGGCCGCGTGTCGCGAATTCACCCTGAGAACAAGCGCACCGCGGAGATGTGTCCCGAGGTGAACCCGCGGCAGGAGAAGGTCGTGGGGGAGGATGGGGCCATCCGCCACAGGTTCACCGCAGAAGAAGCGTGAGCGGGGGCGACAGAGGGCGAACGCGTGGTGCACGGCCCGTCTTCGTCGTGGCGTTCACCACGGAGGCGAGGCGGCGGAGGTGTGGGTGGGGTTCTCGGGCGGATCGGGCGGGCGCTCCCACCAGGACGGCGGGCGGGGACGGGGTCGGGGCTCAGCCCCCGGTGACCAGCACGAGCGAGGCGACCCACGGCGTGCGCCGCGTGCGCCACGCCGGGGTCACCGCTTCCCACTTCGTGACCGCCTCCAGCCGGAGCAGCGCGCGGGCGACCTCGGCCTCGGTCTGCGCCGCGCGGAGCTGCGCGACCCAGGTGGGACGCTCCTGTCGCCAGCTGTCGTTCACCGCGCCCCAGCCCATCGCGACCTCCAGCGCGAAGACCTGCACCGCGAGCTCCTGCGGCGTCGTCGCGCCGCGCACCGCGGCCACCCACGAGGGCCGAACCGCCCGCCACGCGGGCGAGACCGAGGCCCACGAGACCGCGCCCTCGAAGTCGAGCAGCGCACCGCTCACGACCTGCGTCTGCGCCGTCTGCGCCGCGGCCTCCCGAGGGACCATGGTGAACGCGCCGCCGAGTGCCATCGCCGCCAGGAGAACGAGGATCTTCTTCATGCTGTCTACCCCTTGTGATCGCTGCCCCGAGTTCGGGGTCGACGGGGCCATCGCAACAGGCGGGCCAGCGACGAAAGCTCCCGATCGCGGGCATCGCGCCGTCTCGCTTGGACGGCGCGCCGACCACCGCGAGGTGCTGTGATGGACGGCGCACCGACCGGCGGTTGCACCGTTCGCGACGTCATCCCAGCGCGCCGCGTCGCTCGCCCCCCGCACCAGCGCGCCCCGCGGTACACCTCGGGCCATGGGATCCTCCCAGGACCACCACGCCGTGCTGCTCTCCCTGCTCCTCCTCGGGTGCGGCGCGTCGGTCACCGGCTCCGGCGCGGACGCATCGACGCCTCCGCGAGACGCGCCCGCCGACGCGATCCCCTCGGCGCCCGACGCGACGACCGCGCGTCGCTGGCCCACGGCCCGCATGGTCTGGCAGGCCCCGGGGGGCTTCGCGGCATGGGGCCTCGCCGTGATGATCACCGGCGACGGCGTCGCACGCGGCTGGATCAACCAGCCCGCGTTCGACCCGCTCGGGGCGCCTCCGCCCAACGACACCCGCGTGTCGCTCCGCGGCGGGCAGGTGGATGACCTCTTCGACCGCTGGTCCCGGGTGCCGCACGGCGCCCTCCCCCACGGCCCGAGCAGCGCGGGAGACTGCCACCCTTCGGTGACGGTGCAGCCCTGCGCCGCCTGCATGCCCGTGCGCATCGAGTATCGCCACCCCGCGCAGGTCACCCCGGAGATGGACGCCGTGTGGGCGTGGTTTCGCGAGAACCTCCCCGCCTCGGACCTCTCCACCTGGTGCGCGTTCTGACCGCACGCCCCTGCCATGACGAACCCCGCCGAGCGCCACGCGTTGCATCGCTCCAGCTCTCCGCGCTGGCGACACCCCGACGGCGCGACCTGCGCGCTGCTGTGCTCCGACGACGGTCGCGCGGTCGTCGGCGTGAGCCACACCCTCGTGGCGTGGGACGCCGCCACCGGCCTCGCGCGGTGGACGCTGCGCCGCCCCTACCCCCGCGTCGGCGCCCTCGCGTGCTGGGATGGCCGCGCCGCGGTGGTCCTCGGCGGGGCGGAGGGCGAGGCGAGCGTCGTCGACCTCGAGACCGGGGCGCCGTGCGCGACCCTGCCCGACGCGCGCCGCGTCGAGTGTGTCGCGTGGCACCCACGCGTGGGCTTCGCCGTGCTCAGCCACGGCCGCGTGCGGGTCTACACCCCGGACCTGTCTGCGCACCGTGAGTTCCACACCTCGGCGGAGGGGTTGATCTACGCGCTGGAGTTCTCCCCCGACGGCCGTTGGCTGCTGGCCTCGCAGCGGGTGTCGGGGGCGAAGCGCTACGACACCCGCGACGGCTCCTTCGGGCCTGGACTCTCGGTCGGCTCCACCCGGCTGGAGCGCGCGTGCTTCGCGCGCGGCGGCGCGTCGATCCTCGGGTGCGCCGACGGCGGCGCGGTGCACGAGTTCGACGCCGAGACCCTCGCCGTGCGAAGCGTCAGCCCCGTCAACGCGACGGTGTTCGCGCTGTGCGCGCCGGGCTGCGGCGACGTCTTCATCGCGCAGTCGGGCGACGGCGAACTCCTCCGCGCGAGCCTCGGCGACGCCCCGAGCGTGCTCGCGCGCGGCGGCTCCTCCACCGCCTCGGGCCTCGCGTTCTCGCCCGACGGGACCCAGATCGTGTGGGCCCACGGACCACGGATCCTGCGCCTCTCGGCGTCCACGGCCGCGCCCCTCGACGGCTTCGATGGTCACCTGCACCCCGTGGTGGCGCTGGCGCCGTGCGCGCGCGACGCGGTGGTGAGCCTCGACGAGCGGGGTGAGCTGCGCGCGTGGTCCCTCCCCGCGCTCCAGCCCCTCGCCCACGCCCCCGACCGCGGCGGCGCCGCCGCGCGGATCTTCGCGCAGCTCCCCGACCGCGACGCCCTCGCGCTGCTGGAGCCGGGGACGCAGGGTCAGCGGGTCTTCGACGCCGCGACGGGGCGGTTCACCCGCGAGCGTTGGCTCGGGCCTTCGCAGCGCGGGCGGTGGGAGGTCGCGGCGGTGTCGATCTCCCTGGGCGCCAGGGAGTTGCGCGTGGTGCGGGGCGACGCGTCCTTCGTCGCGAAGGTCAGCGCGCCGCGGGTCGCGGTGTCACCCGACGGCGCGCGCGTCGCGTGGATCGAGAAGAACCAGCTCACGCTCCTCGACACCGCGTCGATGCAGATCACGGGGACGATGAAGGGCAAGGACCTCGTCGGCGTCGTGCTGGGCGCGCACCCCGACCGCGTGATGGTGATCCACATCCAGCGGGTGACCCTCGTCGACACGCGCACGATGACGCCCCTCGCCGCGCTCACGCCACCGGGCGGTCTCTGCTGGGGCGTCGCGACCTCGCCCGCCCTCGACGCCCTGGTGCTCAACAGCGGGCACGCCCTCACCCTGCTCTCGTGGAACGACTTCGCGCCGCCGTGCGGCCCCCTGCCGCTGCCCGAGTTCGCGTCGTGTGTGTCGCTCTCCCGCGACGGCGCGACGGTCATCACCGGCCACGCGAGCGGGCTCGTGCGCACCTGGAGCCTCCCTGACTGGCGGCGCGACACCGCAACGCAGGCCCGCACCGTCGAGGTCGTGCGCCCCGCCGCCGCCCGAACGCGCCGCCCCTCGCCCCGCGGGTGACCGCGCGCCGGATCCCCCTTGTCGCGCGCGGGCATCTTCGTCATGGAAGGGGTCATGACCGCGACCACGCTGCTGTATCACCACGACCCTCGCCTCCTGACCTTCGACGGCGTCGTCTCGGCCGTCGAGGTCGACGCCGCGGGGAGGCACGTCGTGGTGCTGCGCGAGACGGCGTTCTACCCCGAGGCCGGCGGACAGATGGCCGACCACGGCGTGCTCGGGGGCGCGCGGGTGAGCGACGTGCAGGTCGGCGACGACGGCGTCGTGCGACACGTCGTCGAGGCCGGATTCACCGGGGCGGCGGGCGACGTGGTGGCGGGCGTCGTGGACGGCGCGCGTCGACGGCAGCACATGGCGATGCACACCGCGCAGCACGTGCTCTCGCAGGTGTTGCTGCAGCAGCGCGCGGGCGCCGAGACGGTGAGCGCGCGCCTCGGCGAGACGGTGTGCACGGTCGACGTCGACGTCGCCGCGCTCTCCGACCGGGAGGTGCTCTCGGCCGAAGACGCCGTGCACGCGATCGTCGACGCGGACCTCGACGTCACCGCGTTCTTCCCCGACGACGCCGCCCTCGCCGCGCTCCCGCTGCGCCGCGCGCCCAAGGTGCGCGAGAACATCCGCGTGGTCGTCGTGGGCGACCTGCAGCGCCCCTTCGACGTCTCGCCCTGCGGCGGCACCCACGTGACGAAGACGAGCCAGATCGGGCTCGTGCGCGTCACGGGTGTCGAGCGCTACAAGGGGCGAACCCGCGTGAGCTTTCAAGCCGGTCCGCGCGCGCGGCGCGACGCGTTGGGGCGGGCGCGCATCGCCGATCTGCTCGCGCGCGAGTTCTCCGCGACGCCCGACGAGGTCCCCGCGCAGGTCGAGAAGCTGCGCGCGCAGGGACGGTCGCAGGCGGGAGAGACGCAGGCG
>JBILLI010000652.1:0-4420 GCA_044376155.1 Polyangiales bacterium | reverse complement strand
CGCGAACCACAACACCTTTCACATCCGACGGGCGGTGGAGGTCGGTCACGCCGAGCGTATCGGGCACGGGATCGACGTGCTCTCCGAGACCGACGCCGAGGGCTTGCTGCGCACCATGCGCGAGCGTGGGGTGATGGTGGAGGTGTGCCTGAGCAGCAACGACCAGATCCTCGAGGTGCGCGGGCAGGACCACCCCCTGTCGCGGTACATCACCGACGGCGTCCCGGTGGCCCTCGCGACGGACGATCAGGGCGTGTCGCGCTCCAGCCTCGCGGGGGAGTACGCCCGCGCCGTGCGCGACCAGGGGATCGAGTACCGCCAGCTCAAGGCCATGGCCCGCGCGAGCCTCGAACACGCGTTCCTCCCCGGCGCGAGCCTGTGGGTGGACCTCGGTCGACGCGAGCCCGTCGCGGTCTGTGCGCCGACGGAGCGCGCGGGCCTCGGGGAGTCGCCCGGCGAGGCGTGCGCGGCCTTTCTGCGCGGCAGCGAGCGGGCGCAGCTGCAGTGGGAGCTCGAGGGGCGCTTTCGCACCTTCGAGCGCGCGCTGTAGAGTCAACGCGATGCCGATCCGGGTGTGTCCGAAATGCAACGCCCGCTTTCGCGACGCGGCGACCCGCTGTCCGCACGACGGGGTCGCGCTGGAGCAGCGCCCCGATCCCCTCATCGGCAAGGTCCTCGGGCGGCGCTACCGCATCGTCGACGAGATCGGCTCCGGGGGCATGGGCACGGTCTACCGCGCGCGGCACGTGCTCGTGGGGCGCGACGTGGCGGTGAAGCTCCTGAGCCGCAACGCCACCCGCGACCCCATGTGGCGCGAGCGGTTCATCCGCGAGGCGCAGACCACCAACCTGCTCAAGCACGAGAACATCGTCGACATCACCGACTTCGGCGACGAGGGCGGCGCGGTCTTTCTCGTGATGGAACTCCTCGAAGGCGAGAGCCTCGAGCAGCGCCTGGCGCGCGAGGTCTTCAACCCCCTCGAAGCGATTGATGTCGCCCTGCCCGTGGCCGAGGCCCTCGCCCGCGCGCACCAGCTCGACGTGGTGCACCGTGATGTGAAGCCCGGGAACATCTTCCTCTGCGAGACCCCCCAGGGGCGGCGGGTGAAGGTGCTGGACTTCGGCATCGCCCGCGCCCGCCACGACGTGAAGCTCACCGACACCGGGGTGCTCCTCGGCACGCCCGAGTACATGTCCCCCGAGCAGTCCCTCGGGCAGACCGTGGGCCCGCCCAGCGACCTCTACGCCCTCGGGGTGGTGCTCTTCGAGTCCCTCGCGGGGCGACTGCCCTTCCTCGGCAACGGCGCGCACCTCCTCGTGCAGCACGCCCACGACCTCCCGCCCCGCCTCAAGGACCTCCGCCCCGACGTCCCCGCCGACCTCGACGCGGTGGTCATGCGGCTGTTGGAGAAGTCCCCCGAGGCGCGCTACGCCGACGCCCACGCCCTCATCGCCGCGCTGCGCGCCTGCCGCCCCGCCGCGAGCCTCGTGCCCCGCAGCCCGCTGGTGTCGGCCATCACCCTGCGCCTCGACGACTCGGTCTCCGAGGCCGCCCTCGTGGAGCCCTACCGCGCCCGCGCCGACGCGCTGGAACGGGCGGTGTCCGAGCGCTTCGGCCCGGCGGTCCCCGCGGAGGTGGGCGCCCTTGTCGACGCCCTGCGCGGCGCGTGGGAGGCCCTCTTGCGCGCCACCGACGACGGTCGCTCCGTGGCCGTGGACGTCACCGCCACCCACGACCGCCACCGCAGCACGCTCTCGCGCATCGGCGGCGCCCTCGATGAGCTCAGCCGCGACGCCAGCGGTCTGCGCGAGCGCATCGAGCTCGCCCGCGCGCGGCACCGCACCGCGGAGCTCGAGGCCGCGTTTCGCGCCGACGCGCTCTCCGAGGGCACCCCCACCCCGGCGCACGGCAACGACCCCTTCGACGCCCACACCACCCCCGACGTGCTCGCGGAGATGGACCGCGTCGCCCGCGCCGCCCGCGCCCGCGCCGAGCAGGCGCTCGGAGAGCTCCGCGCGCTCGAAGAGGAGTTCGACGACCTGTCGTTCCAGATCATGGCCCTGCGCGGGCGCATGGGGGCCGTGCAGGGCGAGCTGCAGGCCGAGCGACAGGCCCAGGCGCCGCGGGAGGGGGACCTCGCCGCCCGGGTGGCCCAGGCGCAGGACTCCTTCGCGGCCGCGGCCGAGGCCCTCGCCGAAGCCGTTGACGGCAGGCGTCGGGCTGGATGACCCTCCGCGCGCGATGAGCAACCGCGGAAAGCTTCTCGACCTCACCCCGGCGCAGGTGGAGGCTGGCGCGTTCGCGTCGGCGAACGGATTCACCACGAAGAACCTCGGCGCCCCGAGGCCCGACCCGAAGCTCCTGGGCTGGCGCCGCTTCGCGCTCAACAGCCCCACGGCCCCGGCCGCGGCGAGCTTCGAGCTGCTGGTCAACGAGCAGGACGGGGTCGAGGTCGCCACCCTCTGGATCGACCGCCGCGGGCTCAACGACCGCGCGCAGTCTCCCGCGCTGGTGCAGGTCTACGCGCAGTTTCTGAAAGACGCCCTCGGCGACGACCTCTCCGCGGGGGACCGCGAGGCCGCGGGCAACCTCCTCGCGGTCTCGTACGAGCTCCGCGCGAACTTCGAGCCCGTCACCCGCGCGCTGCCCTTCGTGCCGCGGGATGGCGTCGGCGCCGCCACCGAGGTGTTCCTCGGGCGGCGGGTGGATTCGTCCGCGAAGATTCGTCAGGGGGCCATGACGCTCATCGTGCGCAACGACCCCAACGGCAAGCTCTTCGTCGCCGTGGCCTCGCAGCGCGCGAGCTTCGACCTCAACGCGATGCTGTTCTCCCCGCCGGTGGCCTTCAGCAAGGGCGACCGCGGCGGCGTCGCGGGCTTCAAGACCCCCGACCTCGACGCCACCCCCTTCGGCCGTCGCTGGGGGGTTGAGCTCGACCGCGCGGCGCCCCCCAAGGGACGCATCGCGCGGAGATACTACGGCTGCGCGCGGGTGCCCCGCACGGTGAAGCTCGAGGTGCTCACCGAGCCCACCCGCGGCCTCGCGGCGGTGTGGCTGCGCATCGACCAGGACTGGATCCAGGACTCCGACACCAACTTCTTCGCCGCCCTGGAGTTGCTCAGCACCTTCATCGCCGAGGGCATCGGCGACACCCCCGACGCGCGCACCCGGGTCGAGATCGCCGACCTGCTCGCCTGCGGCGCCGAGGACGAGGACCTGTACAAGGTGATCTCCAAGGCCCTGCCCTTTGTCGAGCGAGGCCGTTGCGGCGCAGGGACTTCGGTGTTCACCGGGGAGTCGCAGCGCGCCGCGGTGTTTCTCGACGAGGGGCGCGTGGCGGTGGTGCTGCACGACAACGAAGACGGGTGGCTCGACTGCATGTTCCACCTGTGTGAGTTCCACGAGATCATCGGTGAGCCCGCGGTGTCGGGCCCCGCGGCGTGAGCGCGGTGCTCGACGAGCTCGTGCGCCTGCTCTCGCTGGAGCGCATCGAGGAGAACCTCTTTCGCGGTCAGTCCCAGGACCTCGGCTGGGGCACGGTCTACGGCGGTCAGGTGCTCGGCCAGGCGCTCTCCGCCGCCGCGCAGACGACGCCCACCGACCGCAGCGCCCACTCGCTGCACGCGTACTTCCTGCGCCCCGGGGATGTGTCTCGCCCCATCGTGTACGAGGTCGAGCGCATTCGCGAGGGCAGCTCGTTCACCACGCGCCGCGTGGCCGCGGTGCAGAAGGGCGAGGTGATTTTCTATCTCACGGCCTCGTTCCAGCGCGACGAGGAGGGCTTCGACCACCAGGACGCGATGCCCGCCGTGCCCCCGCCCGAGTCGCTCAAGACCGAGCAGGAGCGCGCGGCGACCTACGCCCACCGCCTGCCGCGCAAGCTCCGAGAGCGCGCGGTGGGGGAGCGCCCCTTCGAGGTCCGCCACGTCGACGAGGGCGACGACCCGGTGCTCCCGTCGCCCACGGCGCCCACGCGGGCCATGTGGATCCGCACCGTGGCCCGCCTCCCCGATGACCCCGCGCTGCACCGCTACCTCCTCGCGTACGCGTCGGACTCGGGCTTCATCACCACGGCGCTGCGCCCCCACGGGGTCACCTGGCTCACCCCCGGGATGCAGGTCGCCAGCCTCGACCACGCGATGTGGTTCCACCGCCCGTTTCGCGCCGACGAGTGGCTCTTGCACGTCATCGACAGCCCCTCGGCGCAGGGCGCGCGGGGCCTTGTGCGGGGGAGGGTGTTCGATCGCGCCGGGCGCCTCGTGGCGTCGACCGCGCAAGAGGGGCTCATTCGTCAGCGCACGCAGACGCAGTGATATCGCCCTGATATCGCCCGCTCACCGAGCCCGCCGCTAGGGTCACGCCCATGGGAGCGAGGGCGTGCGCCCTCCCTCCCGGAGAGGACCTCACCGACCCCCATGCG
>JBILLI010000651.1:0-4426 GCA_044376155.1 Polyangiales bacterium | reverse complement strand
GCTGGTGGAGAACGGCAAGCCCGTGGAGTTCGGCACGCGGCTCTTCAAGGTCCGGCGAGCGGGCTGACGGTGTTCCGCAAGGTCCTGATCGCGAACCGCGGCGAGATCGCGCTGCGGATCATTCGCGCGTGCCGCGAGCTCGGGCTGCGCACGGTGGCGGTGCACTCGGACGTCGACGCCGACGCGCTGCACGTGCGCGCGGCCGACGAGTCGGTGTGCATCGGCCCGGCGTCGCCGAGGAAGTCCTACCTGCACATCCCGTCGATCATCGCCGCGGCGGAGATCACGGGCGCCGAGGCGATCCACCCCGGGTACGGGTTCTTGAGCGAGAACCCCACGCTCGCCGAGGTGACCACGCAGTGCGGGCTGGTGTTCATCGGCCCCACGGCCGACGCCATGCGGCGCTGGGGCGACAAGGTCAGCGCGCGCACCCTGGCGACGAAGTACGGGCTGCCGTTGCTCCCGGGCACCTCGGTGCTGCGCGACGCCGAGCACGCCATCGAAGAGGCCCGGCGCATCGGGTTCCCGGTGATCCTCAAGGCCAGCGGCGGAGGCGGCGGGCGCGGGATGAAGATCGTGCGGGGGGAGCGCGAACTCAGCGACGCGTTCCACGCCGCGACCTCGGAGGCGCTCGCGGGCTTCAACAACCCGAACATCTACCTTGAGCGCTACATCGAGGCCCCGCGGCACATCGAGTTTCAGATCGTGGCCGACCAGCACGGCGCGGCGGTGTGCGTGGGCGAGCGCGAGTGCTCGATCCAGCGGCGGCACCAGAAGATCATCGAGGAGGCGCCCTCGCTGGCCCTGCGCCCGGGGCAGCGCGAGGAGATGGGGGACCTGATCTGCCGCGCGGTGCGCGAGACGGGGTACCACTCCCTGGGCACGATGGAGTTCCTCCTCGACGAGCGCGGGGAGCTCTATTTCATGGACACCGGGCTCGACCTCGTGGCCGAGCAGATCCTCATCGCCCGCGGCGGGAGGCTCGCGATCCCGCAGCGGTTGAACCCGCGAGGGCACGCCATCGAGTGCCGGATCAATGCTGAAGACGCCGTGACCTTCGCGCCGTCGCCCGGGAAGATCACCGAGTTTCACCCGCCGGGCGGCGCGGGCGTGCGGGTCGACTCCGGGGTCTACGGGGGATGGACCGTGCCGCCCCACTACGACTCGCTGCTGGCCAAGGTGATCGTGCACGCGGGCACCCGGGCCGGGGCCGTGGCGCGCATGCGGCGGGCCCTCGACGAGTTCATCCTCGAGGGCATTCGCACGAACATCCCGCTGCACAAACGGATCATGGACCACCCCAGGTTCCAGCGCGGCGACGTCTCCACCCGCTTCATCGAGGAGCTCTTCGAAACGCGCGGGACCGCAGCGCGTTCTTGACGCTCCGCGCGCGCTCCCTCTACCCTCGTCTGGTCGCCGCAGCGTCGCGCGCGGGACCGTTCCGCGACCCCCCACCGGACGTGGTCCATTCGTGAGCATCGATCGTCAGAAGGTCATCGACGGCGCGCAGAAATACGCCGCGAAGAACCAATTCGACCGCGCCATCGTGGAGTACCAGCGGGTGCTCCGCGAGGACCCCACGGACGTGCGCATCCTGTTGAAGGTCGGCGACCTGCAGGTGCGCATGAACGCGCGGCAGGCGGCCATCGAGACCTACACCCGCGTCGCCGTCGCGTACGACCAGCAGGGGTTCTTCCTCAAGGCCATCGCGGTCTACAAGCAGATCCTCCAGATCGACCCCAACCTGGTGCAGCTCTACCTCAAGCTCGCCGAGCTGTACGTGAAGCTGGGCCTGGGGTCCGACGCGATGCAGCACCTCGACGCCCTCGCGCAGCGCTACGCCCGCGCCGAGGACCACGAGGCCCTGGTGGGCGTCTACCGCCGGATGATCCAGGTCGACGGCAGCAGCGTGGGCACGCGCATCCGTCTCGCGGAGCTGCTCTCGAAGTCCAACCGTGGTGAGGAAGCCGCCGCGGAGTTTGAGTCGGCGTGCAGCCTCCTCGACCGCGCAGGCCGGGCCGAGGACTGGGCGCGCGTCGCCGAACGACTGTTCTTTCACCGCGGCAGCGACGTGCACCTCGCGAAGCGCCTCGCGTCGTTCTACCTCGATCGCAACGACGCCAAGCGCGCGCTGCCCAAGCTCCAGGTCGCGTACAAGCACGACGCCCGCGACATCGACACCCTGGAGCTCCTCGGTACCGCGTTTCGCGAGCTCGGGCAGCTTCCCAAGACCGTCTCGGTGCTCAAGGAGGTCGCGCGCATCCACGGCGAGGCCGCGAGGCTGAAGGACCGCGCGGCGGCCTACCAGCGCGTGCTGGAGCTCGCGCCGAGCGACCAGGAGGCCCGCGACGCCCTGCGCCCGCCGCAGCGCCCGAAGGCCGTGAGCGACGCGCCCCCGCCGCCCCCGGCCGCGCCCGCGCCCGTCGCGGCCCATGCGAAGGACGACGAGGCCTCGTCCCTGCCCGCCGAGGAGATCCTCGAAGACGCCTCGGACGATGACATCGTCGTCGTCGAAGAGGACGTGGTCTTCGACCTGAAGACCTCCGACGCGCCGCCTGCGCCCGAGGCCCCCGCGGCGTCGCCCGTGCGCGCGCCCACGCCCGCCCGCGGGAGCGTGCTCAACCCCGCGATTCCGAGCGCGCCGAAGATGCCCACGGCCATCGGCCCCGCGGTGGCCCCGCGCGGCCCCGAGGAGCCTGCGCCCCCGCCGCGCCCGACGTCACCCTTCTCGGCGCCGAGACCCTACGCGGCGCCGTCGGCAGCCCAGGCCGCGCCCGCGGTCGACCGCGGACCCACCACCGAGGCCCTGCGCCTCGTGGGCGAGGCCGAGATCTTCATCAAGTACGGCCTGCGCCCCAAGGCCCTGGATCACCTCTCCCGCGCCTCGCGCCTCGACCCGCAGAGCGTCGACCTGCACGTGCGCCTCGTCGACCTCTTCGCCGCCCTCGCCGAGCCCGCCGCGCTGCTGCGCGAGCTGCTCCTCGTGGCGCAGCTCAAGGAGGCCACCGCGCCGGGCGACGCCCTGGGCTTCGTCGTGCGCGCGCTGGAGGTCGACGCCACCAACGCCACCGCGCTCGCGCTCTACGCACGCCTGCGGGGCCCCGAAGAGCAGCCCGACGAGACCGAGGTCGAGCCCGAGCGCCCCATGCTCGCCGACACCGCCGACGAGGACCCCTACGCTGCGAACCTCGACGAGGACCCCTACGCCGAGACCTCGCAAGAGCCGCCGGTGGTCCTCGCGCGGGAGCACTACCGCCCCGAGCCCGAGGTGGTGGACCTCGGCGACATGTCCGCCCCGTCGGAGCCGCCGCCGAGCCTCGCAGACGAGCACCTCATCGACTCCGAGGTCTACGAGGTCTCGGAGATGGTCACGGGCAACATCGACCCCGGCTTCACCTCGCTGCCCCGGCGCGACATCGAAGACGGCCTCGACGAGACCGAGTTCTACGTCACCCAGGGGCTCTACGACGACGCCCTCGCGCTGCTGCAAGAGCTCCTGGAGCAGCACCCGAACCACCCCCTGGTGCTTGAGCGCTGGGACGAGATCGCCCAGCTCGCCGCCCTCCAGCACGCCGATGCCCCTGCGCCGCAGGACTTTGACATCGGTGACAACCTCGCCGCCGAGGTCGACGGGCTGACCGCCGCCGAGTCCGCGCCGCCCTACCACCTCGACGAGGTCGAGGCGTCGTTCAGCCAGTTCAAAGAGGGCGTCTCGCGCACCGTCTCCGCCGAAGACTGCGACACCCACTACGACCTGGGCATCGCCTACAAGGAAATGGGTCTGCTCGACGACGCCATCGCCGAGTTCAAGATCGCCACGATGAGCTCCGCGCGGCAGTGCATCGGCGAGATGATGATCGGCCTGTGCTTCATGGAGAAGGGCGACGTCGCCGGCGCCATCGCGAGCTTTCGCCGGGGCCTGCAGGCGACGCAGCGCACCGAGCACGAGGAGCTCGGGCTCTATTATGAGATGGGCACCGCGTACGAGTACGCGGGCGACAGCAGCGAGGCGCTGTACTACCTCCAGAAGGTCGAGAAGCGCGACCCCACGTTCCGCAACGTGCGCTCGCATCTGCAGCGCCTGCTCGCGCGCTCGGTGCCGCCGCCCCCGTCGCTCACGCCCGCCCTCGAAGACCTCGACCGTGCCTTCGACGAGCTCGTGAAGGAGTAGCGCTCGCCGCGCGCCGTGGCCCTGCGTGAATGCTTACGCAAGGCGATCACGACATGGCGGTAACCACTCCGTGTGAACGTCTGCGCGTCAGACCGGAAGCGCGAAGAACTCCACTTCGATTCATCAGGGATTTCGCGCGGGTGTGGCCCCCTCCGCGCTGCCGCGCGCCCTCCCCCACGTTGTGGGAGAGGCCTTTTCGCGTCGACACCCACCTTGAGGATCGACCTCGAAGGTGCACTCAAGGACGGAACTGCT
>JBILLI010000650.1:0-4434 GCA_044376155.1 Polyangiales bacterium | reverse complement strand
CTCTCGCGCAAGGACGTGATCATCGTGGCCTCGGTGTCGTGCATCTACGGCATCGGCGCGCGCGACGCCTACGGCAGCATGGTGGCCTCCTTCGGCGTCGACGAGGAGTACCCCCGCGACCACCTCCTGCGCCGCCTCGTGGAGATGCAGTACGAGCGCAACGACATCGATTTTCACCGCGGCACCTTTCGCGTGCGCGGCGACGTGATCGAGGTCTTCCCCGCCTACGAAGAGAACGTCGCGCTGCGCATCGCGTTCTTCGGCGACACGGTCGACGACATCGCGGAGATCGACCCGCTGCGCGGCAAGGTCCTGCGCAAGCTCAAGGGCGTCGAGATCTTCCCCGGCTCGCACTACGTCACCCCGAAGCAGGCCCTCTCCCGCGCGATCAACGCCATTCGCGACGAGCTCCGCGAGCGCCTCGTGGAGCTGCAGGCCAACGGCAAGCTCATCGAGCGCGAGCGCCTGGAGCAGCGCTGCAGCTACGACCTCGAGATGCTCGAGCAGGCGGGCTTCTGCCACGGCATCGAGAATTACTCCCGGCACCTCACCGGCCGCGCGCCGGGCGAGGCGCCGCCCACGCTCATCGACTACTTCCCGCCCGAGTACCTCCTGCTGGTGGATGAGAGCCACCAGACGGTGCCGCAGGTGGGGGCGATGTACCGCGGCGACCGCGTGCGCAAAGAGACCCTGGTGGAGTTCGGCTTTCGCCTCCCCAGCGCGCTCGACAACCGCCCGCTGAAGTTCGACGAGTGGGAGGCGCGCGCGGGCCAGGCGATCTACATCTCCGCCACGCCGGGCGACTACGAGCTCGGCAAGACCTCGGGGGAGTTCGTCGAGCAGATCATTCGCCCGACGGGGCTCATCGACCCCGAGGTCACCGTGCGGCCCGTGGGCGGGCAGGTGGATGACCTCCTCGGCGAGATCCGTCTGTGCGTCGAGAAGCAGCAGCGCGTGCTGGTGACCACCCTCACCAAGCGCATGTCGGAAGACCTCACGGAGTACTACGTCGACCTCGGCGTGCGGGTGCGGTACCTCCACTCCGACATCGACACGCTGGAGCGCGTGGAGATCCTGCGTGACCTCCGCCGCGGCGAGTTCGACGTGCTCGTGGGGATCAACCTCCTGCGCGAGGGCCTCGACCTCCCCGAGGTCGCGCTGGTGGCCATCCTCGACGCGGACAAAGAGGGCTTTCTGCGCTCCCCGCGGTCGCTCATTCAGACCATCGGTCGCGCCGCGCGCAACCTCGAGGGCCGGGTGATCATGTACGCCGACCGGATCACCGACGCGATGCGCAACGCCATCGACGAGACCAACCGTCGCCGCGCGCTGCAGCACGCGTACAACGTCGAGCACGGGATCACCCCGGCCTCGGTGCGCCGGGCCATCACCGACCTCAACCCCGCGGCCGGCGGCAACGACTGGGTGACCGTGTCGAAGCGCAAGGGCGCGAAGGAGCGCGAGGCAGCTGCCCCCGTCGACGCCGACGCCCGCGCGGCGCTGCTCGAGGCCCTCCGCGGCGAGATGCTCGAGGCCGCCGAGGCGCTGGACTTCGAGCGCGCGGCAGAGCTGCGGGACCGCATCCGGGTGATCGAGGGCAACGCCCCCGCGGAAGTGAGCGACAAGCCCGCAAAGTCTCGCGAGCGCGACGAGAAGACCGCGAAGAAGGGTGATCCCCGCAAGCGCTTCGAGAAGGCCGGGAGCCGCTTCAAGTCCCGGGGCTGAGACGCGTTCAGGGCGTCGCGGGGGGCGGGCGCGACGGCGAGCGCGCGCGAATCGCCCGCAGCGTGGCGCGGGCGCGGCGGAGCTCGTTGCCCAGCGTGCTCGCGCGCATGGGGTCGTCGGCGTTGCGCTTCACGAAGATCCGAAGGTGCGCGCGGGCCCGGCGGTCGTCTCCGCGGGCGGCGTGGAGCAGCCCGAGCACATAACGCCCGAAGCCCTCACCGCAGCGCGCGACCTCGAGCTCATCGATGGCCTCGGTGATCCCCTCGACGCTCTCGGGAGCCTCCCCCGCGTCGATGTGCACCAGGGCCATGTACGCGCGGTGCAGGGGGCGGGTGTTGAGCGACCAGCGGATCGCCCGCTCCAGCGCGCTCAGCGCCCCATCGGCGTCGCCGCCGTGATGCAGCGCGATGGCCACCGAGGACCAGTGCATCGCCCGACGGCGCGCGGGCGCGTTGCGGGCGGCGATGCGGTACGCCTGCGAGGCGCGCAGCCACCAGCCCAGCGCGAGGCACACCCGACCGAGGTCCACGTGGGCGATCTCCAGCGCCACCCCGAGGCGGACCATCTTTCGCGCGATGGCGTGCGCGCTGCGCAATCGCCCGGCGTAGAAGTGCGACCGATAGATCTCCCGCAGCAGCAGCAGCGTGGTCTCGGGGTCGATGCGGTTCTGCGCGTCGCGAAGTCCCTTCATGGCATAGGCCCCAGCGGCCGCGGGCGAGCCGGTATGGATCGCCAGGCGAAGGTAGTCATCCGCCGTCATCGGGCGCGTGCGACGCACGGACAAAACCATAGCAGCCGGTGTCAAGACGGTGAAACCGCCGAAGCACCGCGTCGGGCGCCTCGGGGCTCGATCGCAACACTTCATTGCATTCACACACGCCTATGCTCAGGCAGAACGACAATGCACCAAAGTGTCAACTCTGCAGCATGACATGCGTCATGTCGTCACACGATGGCGCGGGGGCGTGATCCCGCGGAATCTCCAGGAACTCCAGGGGTTCGGCGGTGGCTAGAGGGCTCCGACGCTGGATTTCTCAGTGCTTTTCGCCGCCGGCAGTTCACCCCAGGTGACGGCACCGTGCTGATAGCTCGGCGAGAGCCCTGGCGCGGTCACGCTGGGGGTGGCCTCGCTGGAGGGGAACATCTGCACCCACTCGGGCGCGTGCGCGACGCGGTCGACCACGGCACGCTCGAGGAGCATCGAGGTCATCTGGTCGGCGCCGTACTCCGGGGTGTTGCCGTTGAGCACCACGGGGTGCTCGGCCTCCCGCGCGGCCCGCGCGACGCCCGGCACGCGGCTCTCCAGCGGGGACCAGTTGTCTGCGCAGGTGCCGTTCTCGCTGCACCCCCACACGCCGCGGTCGGTCTTGAAGAACAGGGTCTGGTTGCCCACGGTGTGCCCCGGGGTTCGCACCAGCGCGACGCCGTCGCCGAGCGCGAGGTCGTCGTCGGTGAGCACCACGCGGGAGAGGTCCACCCCGTCGAGGCCGTCGGGCACGAACCACGCTTTCTGCATCGGGTGGAGATCCCCCCACTGCTCCCACTCCGCGCGCGACGCGAGGAGCTTCGCGTTGCGAAATCGCGGGGGAACCCGCCCGTCGGCGGTGCCCAGGAGGGTGCGAAGGTCCTGCGTGTGAAAGTGGTCGAAGGCCACGTAATCGATGTCGTCGGGCGAGACCCCGCACCACCGCAGCTGCTCCTCGAGGGGCTCGGCCCGCTTCGCCGCGAGGGAGCTGAGCGTCGGGCCGAAGCGCGCGATGAGCCCCGCGAAGAAGGGCACGCGCCGCGCGGCGTCGATGTCTGACGGGTTGAAGAGCAGCGTGCGCGTGCGCTCGCCCTGAGCGAAGCGCACCAGCAGCGCGCGGTGCCACAGGGTGACGTAGGGGGCGGGTGACGTCGCCGTGCCCCAGAACGCATAGCGCGCGGGGTACATCAGCGTGGTCAGCGGCAGCGTGCGCACGGTCTTCACCGCGGGGCCCTCGGTGAGCCGCGCGCGCAGGGCGGCCGCGCCCTCGAGGGCTGCTGCGAGACGTCGGCCGTGACCGCGCTGCGCCCAGGCGCCGTCGAACATGTCCAGTCGGGTGAGCTCCGGGGCCTTCTCGGCGACGTCGTGTTCCATGGTCCGCTCCAGGGTTGGCGCCATGCGTGCCACAGGTCACGCGCGCCGTCACGCCGACGCGCGCACCGCTACCGCATCGGCCCCACAGCGACGAGCTCGGTGAGCATCCCTGCGGTGATCACGGCGCGCCACCGAAACGCTTGTGTCCCAGAGGATTCGCACTCGACGGTGTACTCCCCGGGGCGGCGGTTCAGCGTCGTTGGCGCGCGAAACGCCTCGCCGTCGACGGTGCAGCTCCGCGGAGGATACGACCGCACGATGAGCAGCCCGTCGTGCGCGCGAGGGTCTTCGCTGCCCCGAGACGGACGCACCAGCCGGTAGCCGCGCCACCGCCCTTCGTCGATGATCCCGCTGCGAAGGGGCGCGTCGTCGTCGCTCGGGTGCCGCTCGATGCACGGACGCGGCGGCGGGCAGATGGGCGTGGGGCGCGCGTCGGGCACCAGCGGCTCGACCACCACCACGGGCGGCACCGCGAGCCGATGCGCGGAGACCCACAGTCCCAGACCGACGAGCGCCACGCCCAGCGGCGCGACCATCACCCCCGCCCGCGCCCGCGGCGACGCGTGGGACCACGCCGCCAGCGCCACCCC
>JBILLI010000649.1:0-4435 GCA_044376155.1 Polyangiales bacterium | reverse complement strand
GCGCGCGCCTCGACGACCGCTGGCCGGGGCAGTCGGGCACCTGCGTCGACGCCACCTCCGTCGCGTGCGTGATCGACACGCCGCTGCGGGATCAGTTCACCTGGGGCGTGGCCATTCGTCAGCCCCTGGAGGGGCTCATCGCGGGCATCGCCCTGCTCGCGCGGAGCGGGAACGTGGCGTCGGCGGCGATCCTCACGGGGTACTTCGCGAGCACGTACCTCACGCTGCAAGGGGCGGTGGACGCGCGCGACCCGATGGGGGCCACGAACCCCCTGGAGCTGGGCTTCGGGCTCCAACGGCAGCAGGGCGAGTGGATGCTCACCGCGGGCGCCTCGCTGGGCCTCACCCCCGCCGCAGGGGGCGGCGCGCCGAGGGTCATCGCGTCGGTGAACTACTCCCCGCGCTTCATCGACGAGGACCACGACGGGCTGCGCGACGACCCCGCCATCGACCGCTGCATCGGGCTCCCCGAGGACCGCGACGGCTTCGAAGACGAAGACGGCTGCCCCGAGGACAACGACCAGGACGCCATCCCCGACGAGGAGGACCGCTGCCCCACGGTCAACGAAGACGAAGACGGCTTCGAGGACGACGACGGCTGCCCCGACCCCGACAACGACGGCGATGGTGTGCTCGACGCCGACGACGCCTGCCCCGACGTCGCGCCGGGGGACCACCCCGACGCGCACCGCCGGGGGTGCCCCTCGGACGACCGCGACGACGACGGCGTGCCCAACGCCGAAGACGCCTGCGTCGAGGTGCCGCAGGGGGACCACCCCGACCCCGACCGCCGTGGCTGTCCCGCGCCCGACGGCGATGGAGATGGGGTGGCCGACCCGGTGGACGCGTGCCCCACGGAGCCCTCGCACAACAGCCCCGCGGAGATGCGCGGGTGCCCCGACGACGACGCCGACCGCGACGGTGTGCCCCTGCCGCAGGACCTCTGCCCCGTCGCGCAGGAGACCCTCAACGGGGTCGCCGACGGGGACGGCTGCCCCGAAACACCCGCGCGCCCGGGGGCGGTGATCCCCGGGGCGCTGCCGCGGGTGCGGGTGGTGCGGGGCGCGCCCGACGAGCTGGGCACGGTGACCCTCTTGCAGCCCATCACCTTCGGCGCGGGCGACGCCGTGACGCCCGCGAGCGCGCCGGTGCTCGCGCAGCTCGCGGTGGCGCTGCGCGCCGTGACCCGCGCGCCCGACCGCTGGGTCGAGCTCTCGGTGCCCACGACCCCGCCCGCGGTGACGGGCCCCGCCGCGGTGGACGCGGCCCGGGCGAACCGTCGCCGCGACGCGGTGATCGCCGCCCTGCGCGCGCTGGGGGTGGGCGAGCGTGTGCTTCGCGCGGGAGAACCCGCCGCGCCGCTGCGTCCGGGGGTCGCGCCGCGAGGGGTCACGCTCACCCTCCGCGTGGCGGAGTGATCCCGCGCAGTGTTGGTTGCGCCAAGGAGGTGGGTGCCGTAACGCTCTACGCGACGAGCGCGGGCGAGTCGGGGTAACCTCTCACCGCGCAGCGTACCATCCACGTTACGGAGCACCGCGTGAGCAACGCCGAGAACAGCCCTGCCAGCGACCCCAACGACCCCATGGTGGGCCAGAGCGTTGCCGATGGGAAATACCGCATCGTCCGCGTGATCGGCGAGGGCGGCATGGGCAAGGTCTACATGGCCGAGCAGCAGCTCGGAGACCGCACCCGCCCGGTCGCGATCAAGACCCTGCTCCCCGAGCTCGCGCAGGACGCCCAGATCGTGCAGCGGTTCCACCGCGAGGCGGGCACGGTCTCGCTGCTGGAGCACCCGAACACCATCAAGTTTTTCGAGAGCGGCAAGCTCGCCGACGGGCAGCACTTCGTCGCGATGGAGTTCATCCAGGGCGAGAGCCTCGCCCACATCATCGCGCGCGGGCCGCTGGGCGGGCCCCGGGCGGAGTTCATCCTGCAGCAGGTGTGCGGCTCGCTGCAGGAGGCGCACGAGCACGGCATCGTGCACCGCGACCTCAAGCCCGAGAACATCGTGCTCACGCAGAAGGGCCAGAAGGGCGACTTCGTGAAGGTGCTCGACTTCGGCATCGCGAAGCGAGACGAGAGCGAAGAGACCGCCAACGCGAAGCTCACCCGCCAGGGCATGGTGCTGGGCACGCCGCCGTACATGTCCCCGGAGCAGTTCACCGGGCAGCCGTTGAAGCCCACGAGCGACGTGTACTCCCTGGGCGTCGTGGCCTACGAGATGCTCACCGGGGTGCTGCCCTTCGAGGCCAGCACGCCGTGGGAGTGGGCGACGAAGCACCTCACGCAGCCGCCGCGGCCCTTCGAGCAGACGCCGATGGGGATGCAGATCAACCCCCGGCACAAGTCCGCGGTGATGCACGCGCTGGCGAAGAACCCCACGGACAGGCCGCACTCGACCACGGACTTTCTGCGGGAATTCACGGGCGACGCGAGCGCGGGCGGAGACTGGGCGGTCTCGACGAACACCGCCCAGGGCGGGGGCTTCGGCGGGCATCAGACCCCCACGCCCATGGCGCCCATGGGGGGGTTGCAGACGGCCCCTTCGGGCAGTGGTGGCGTCGGGCAGGCGGGCATCGCGGCGACGATGGCGGTGCCCTCGTACGGCAACCCCACACCGCAGTCGTTTCAGGGCATGCCTTCGGGGCCGGGCTTCAACCCCGTGCAGCCGTCGAACCCCGGGGGATACACCCCGGCGCCGTCCAACGCGGGCTTTCAGGCCCTGCAGCCGCCCTCGAACCCGGGCTTCAACCCGGTGCAGCAGGGCGGGTACGGCTCGATGCAGGGCGGGTACGGCTCGATGCAGGGCGGGTACGGCTCGATGCAGGGCGCGCCGCCGAAGTCGGGGGGCTCGGGCAAGATCATCGGCATCGCGGCGGCGTTTCTCGGACTCGTGGTCATCGGCGCGGTGTTCGCGCTGCGGGGCAGCGACGACCCCCCGAGCAACAACACCAACAGCACCAACAACGCGCAGACCACGCCGACGCCCACGCCTGACCCCAACAACCAGGCCGTGAACCCCACGCCCATGCCGCAGCCCGTGCCGGTGCCCACGCCCACGCCGCCGGACAACAGCATGCAGCCGATCCCCAACAACAACATCCAACCGATCCCGAACACGAACATCGAGCCGGTGCCCAACAACAACATCCAGCCGATCCCGCCGCCCAACGACCCACCGCGCCCGCGGCCGTCGGCGCCCTCGATCTGCGGGCAGGGCGCGCGCATCGACGACATGATCCTCAACGGGCGGTGCTCCTCGGCGCAGGGCCTCGCGCGGGCGATGCGCGCGGCGGGCTGCCGTCGCATCCCGCTCGACAGCTTCGGTTCGGCCTGCCCGGCCCCCTGATCGCCACCCCCGCGTGCTGCCCCTGCGTCGCCTGCCCCGGCGGCGCTGGCGGTTTGTGACCCTCGCCGACGCGCCCACCGGCGCCCCCTGATCCGTGCGCACCGACAGCCCTGCGACACCGCGTACCCCCTGCGCGGAGGCGTCGCACGGGTCTGCCTCTCATGCTGAGCGACATCGCGGAGATGGCGTAGGTGGGGGTGACGCGGGGAACGAACCGCCGGCTCCGCCCGTGCGAACGGCCCTGCGGGCCTGCACGGGCTGAACCCGGTCTCTGGAAGTGACCGCCCCCGTCCGGGGGCTCACGAAGGCGCGTGCGCTGCGCGCACGGGAGGTGATGGAGAGCCTCGGTGGACGTGCAGGTGTCTCGCATCTCCCGCCCCCGAAACCCTGCTCGTCGCGCACAGCGCGACGCTCCGCTGTGAGCCCCGAAGGGGCGGTCAACACCAGACACCGGGTTCAGCCCGTGCAGGCCCGCAGGGCCGTTCGCACGGGCGGAGCCGGCGGTTCGTTCGCGCGTTCCACGTCGTCCCCGTGGTGCTCACGCATTCCAGATCCGTGATGGCGCTCAGCATGGGAGGCAGACCCCGTCGCACCCGGCAATTTGCGCGGCCGTGCGCGAGGCGCCGGCGCAGCGCGTTCGTCGATGGAGGGCGCGCGACAGGGTCTTGTCTTGAGCTTTGTCAGAACCGCCCAATGGTCACTCCCGTCCGCTGCGGCTTCTGTCATGGACACATCGGTCCACGTCAGGTGTTCCAAATTGGGGGGATTGCGCGTGGCACGGAGCGTGGTAGGGACCGGCCCGCGTGGCTCTCACGGGAATGGCCTCAGGGCCGTTCTTGCGAGGAACGGGGAGGAGCCGCGCAGAGCGGATTCACATGACAAGCATCACTGATCAACTCGCGCGACAGCGAGGCCTCTCTCATTTGAGCGAGACGGACCGCGCCGCGCTCGCGACATGCCTCCGGCGCCGTTCGGTGCGCCGCGGGGAGATCCTCTTTCGAGAGGGTGATTTCGGCGACACGATGTTCTTCATTGAAGAGGGCGCCGTGCGGGTGCTCGGCCGCGAGCCCTCGCGGGCGCAGCGCG
>JBILLI010000648.1:0-4438 GCA_044376155.1 Polyangiales bacterium | reverse complement strand
AGCTGCGCGATGAAGAGCGACATGGTGAAGCCAATGCCCGCGGCGAGGCCCAGCACCGTGAGGTGACGCGCGCCGAGGCCCGCGGGCAGCGACGCCACGCGCAGCCGCAGCGCCAGCGCGCACGCGGCGAGCACCCCGAGCGGCTTGCCCACGAGCAGCGCCACGGCGATGCCCAGCGTGGCCCGCAGCGGCTCCCCGTGGAGCGAGGCGCCCTGCAGCGAGACCCCGGCGTTGGCGAGGGCGAAGAGCGGCATGATCCCGTAGGCGACCCACGGGTGCAGCGCCTCGATGAGCCCCTCGCTGGGCGAGAGCGCCTCGCGCCGCGCGCGGTCGACCTCGCGCAGGGCGTCGCCGAGACCCTGCGCGTCAGCGCCCGCCGCGCGCTGGGTCAGCACCGTGATGGCGTCGCCCGCGCGCCGCACGAAGCCGTCGGGGCCGAGCCACGCGCGCGCGGGGGTGACGAATCCCACGATGACCCCCGCGAGCGTCGGGTGCACGCCGCCGCGGTAGAGCCCGGCCCAGACCACCGCGGCGGGCGCGACGTACGAGAAGCGGCTGCGCACGCCGAGGCCCTGCATCGCGAAGATCGCCAGCAGGCCGAGCGCGGAGATGAGCAGGCCCGCGGCGCGCACGCCGTCGGAGTAGAACACCGCGATCACCACGATGGCGCCGAGGTCGTCGATGACCGCGAGGGCGAGGAGCAGCACGCGCAGCGCGGGCGGCACCCGGGCGCCCAGGGCGACAAAGGCGCCGACGGCGAAGGCGATGTCGGTGGCCATGGGCACGCCCCAGCCGCGGCGCAGCGCGGTGCCCCCCGCGACGGCGAGGTAGATCAGCGCGGGGGCGATCATCCCGCCGAGGGCCGCGGCCACGGGCAGCGCGGCGCGGCGCGGGGTAGAGAGCTCTCCGTGGTGGATCTCGCGGCGGATCTCCATGCCCACGACGAAGAAGAACACCACCATGAGCACGTCGTTGACGAACCACTCCAGCGGCTGCTCGAGGCGCAGGCTCCCCACGCGGAGCCCGAGGGGCGTGTGCCAGAGCGCGCGGTAGGCGCCGCGCAGCGAGGAGTTCTCGCAGACGAGGGCGGTCACCGAGGCGATCAGCAGCAGCAGCGCGCTCGCGGCCTGCACGCGCAGAAATCGCTCCAGGGGACGGGTCGCGAGGCGGGCGAAGCGGAGCATGGGCTCCCACCCCTCGGGTGGTCGCTCGGGGAGCGGCGCGTCGGCGTTCATCGCCCGGTGGAGCGTGCGAGCACCTCGCCGGTGAACCCGAAGGGCAGCAGCGCGCGGACCGTGTGCACCGCCCGCACCTCGCCGCCCACGACCAGCCCCACGGGGAGGTCGACGCTGAACTCCGCGAGGATCTGTCGGCACGCGCCGCAGGGCGCGCCGGCCTCGGGCCCCTGCGTGGCGACGGCGAGGGCGGTCCACGAGCGCCAGCCCTGGCTCACGGCGCGGGCCACGGCCGCGGCCTCGGCGCAGATGCAGAGCGGGTACGACGCGTTCTCGACGTTGCAGCCGCGCACGACGCCCCGCGAGGTGAGCAGCGCCGCGCCGACGCGGTAGTTCGAGTAGGGCGCGTGGGCGTTGCGGCGCGCGGCTTCGGCGGCCGCGGCGAGCTTGCGCCAGGTGCTCTGCGAGATCGTGGGTGCTGCGTGGCGCGCCATGGGGGCACGGGAGTGTAGCGGGATTCTGGCGACGACGCGCGCGCGGATGCTACGACCGCCGCGATGCGCTCACTCCTACGCCCCGGCCGTCGATCGCCTCGCACCGTGGAGGTCTGCCTCACCTGCGGCGCCACCGCGGGGGCGCGCCCCGGCCCGTGTGAGCACGCCCGGGTCGGCAAGGTGGAGCTCACCCCGCGCAACGCGCGAATGCTCTCGCAGCTCCGCGGCGCGTGGAGCTACGCGCGGTACATGGCCGAGCGCTTCGAGCAGACCGTGGAGGTCGAAGCGCTGGCCGGTCGCGCGGTGCTTCCGCCTGCCGACCGCCCCGCGGAGGTGTCGAAGCCTGAGCGCGCGGCGCGGCCCGAGGCCCCTCCGACGCGACAGATCCCGCTGTTCGGGGACTGACCCGTCAGACGGGCACGTCGGTGCGCGAGACGATCTCGTGGATCACGCGCTCGGCGTCGTCGCGCCGGGCGTCGCCGAGAAAGGCCCCCCCGTCCGCGCCGGCGATGCGAATGCGGTGCGCGAGCACGGGCACCGCGAGCTCGGTGATGTCGTCGGGGATCACGTAGCCCCGGCCCAGCACGATGGCCCGTGCCCGCGCCGCCCGCAGGAACGCCAGCGCGCCGCGGGTCGACACGCCCATCACGATGCCGTCGTGCGAGCGCGTGGCGCTCACGATGTGGTGCGCGAAGTCGATCACGCTCTCTTCGACGGTGACGTGGTCGACCTCGCGCTGCGCGGCCACGAGCTGCTCGACGGTGAGCACCTGCTCCACCGACTCGACGGGCTCCACCCCGCCGCGCGTCGCGAGGATGCGCTTCTCCACCTCGGCGTCGGGGTAGCCCACGCTCGTGCGGATGAGAAAGCGGTCGAGCTGTGACTCGGGCAGAGGATAGGTGCCCGCGGCGTCGTCGGGGTTCTGCGTCGCGATCACCGCGAAGGGCTCCTTGAGCACGTGCGTGACGCCGTCGATGGACACCTGCCGCTCCGACATCACCTCGAGCAGCGCGCTCTGCGTGCGCGGGGTGGCCCGGTTGATCTCGTCGGCCACGAGGATGTGGGTGAACACCGGCCCCGGGCGGAACTCGAACTTCTGCGCCGCGGCGTTGAAGACGTTCACCCCCAGGAGCTCGGAGGGCATGAGGTCGGAGGTGCACTGCACGCGACGAAAATCGGTGCCGAGCGCGCGGGCGAGGGCGCGCGCGAGGGTGGTCTTGCCGACCCCGGGGACGTCTTCGATGAGCAGGTGGCCGCGGCCCAGCAGCGCGATCACGGCGCGCTCCACCACCTCGGGCTTGCCCGCCAGGGCCACCGATACCGCGCGCGACAGGCGCTGCGCGAGCTCGCACGCGTGCTTCGAGACCGATCCGTTGGAGCTGGCGGGAGTCGTGTGCAGCGGTTCAGCCATCGCGCCCTGTGCGTGCGAGAGGTTCATGAGTAGCAGAGTTCCCCCACGGGCGAGAACCCCAGTGGGTGCGCGGCGGCCCCGTCGCGGGCACAATGCCGCCGCGATGAAGCTCCTCGCCCCCGAGGATGACACAAAGATCCCTCCCCCGGGCGGGCCTCCGCGCCGCGCCCCTCGCGCGCGGCCGCGGCCCCCGCGCGCCCCCGAACGCGTCGCGGAACTCCCTGCGGAAGAGCGGATTCTGTGACCGCTCGACGTCGGCTGCTCGCGGCGACGTGGGCGCTCTCCGCTCTCCTCCCGCTCGCCACGGCGGCCGCGGTGTATGCCACGTCCCCGCGGGCGAGGGTCCACCCGGTCGACCACGCGGTGTGGGCGGTGGCCGTCGCCTCGTCGCTCTGGTGCGCGGTCCTCTCGACATGGCTGGTGCTGCGGCTGAGCCGCGCCCACGCGGCCATCGTCGCGGCCGCGGGCCGGGTCGCCGCGGGCGACGCCGCGGGCCGCGTCGTGGGGCTCAGCGCCTCGGGCCGCGTCGACGAGCTTGGGCGAGCGGTGAACGCCGCCATCGCCGCGCTCGACCGCCTCGCGACGTCACAGCGGCACTTCGTGACCCACGCGGCGCATGGCCTGCGGCGGCCCGTGCAGGGGCTCCTCGATGAGCTCGTTCCGCTGTCGCGCGGCGAGGCCGAGGGCGCCGATGCGCATGTGCGTGTGTGGGAGAGCGCGCAGCGCGTGGCGCTCCTCGCGGAGGACCTCCTCGCGCTGGAGCGCATCGGGGTGGGGCTGCGCGACCCCGCCGTGCTCTCCCTCCGCGAGGTGGCATCGGCGGCGCTGGAGCTCGTGCGCGCAGAGGCTCGCGCCCGCGGCGTGGCCCTCGGGGTCGACGGCGACGGACGCGCGCGGGGGCGTGCGTCGGACCTGCAGCGCCTCGTGCGACACCTGCTGGAGAACGCCGTGCGTCACTCTCCCTCGGGCGCGCCCGTGCGGGTGATCATCCGTGATGATCCGCCCTTCGTGACCCTGCGCGTGCGTGACCAGGGCGGCGGCGTTCCGAGCGCGGACCGACACAGGGTCTTCGAGCCCTTCGCGCGCGTCGGGGGCGGGTCGGGGGGCGACGATCCGGGCGGGGGGATGGGGCTCGCCATCGTGCGCGAGATCGCCCGCGCGCACGGCGGAGACGTCAGCCTCGACCCGGCCGATCCCGCGCGTCGCGGCGCCACCTTCACCGTGCGCCTCCCGCGCGTCTGACCGCTCCGCGGCGCGACCGCCCGTCGGATCGCTTGACGCGCAGCGCCGCGGGGTGATCCATCGTGGGCTCCGATGGAGTCTCTCCCCCCGCCGCGCCGGAACTTTCTCATCGCCCT
>JBILLI010000647.1:0-4439 GCA_044376155.1 Polyangiales bacterium | reverse complement strand
GCGACATGGGGGTGATGCTCGCCGGCCGCGCGAGCTCCGGCGCGCGCCGCTGGGCCAGCGCGAGCCTCTCGCCCGACCTCACGCGCGTCGCGTTCTGGGAGACCCTGGGCGACCGCGACACGGCCGCGCCCGCGTCCCTCTGTGTGCGCGGCGTCGACGACGGCGTGGTGGTGATGCGTCATGAACTGACGCCGTTGTTCATTCAAGCGCCGCTGGTGTTCCACCCGACGCGCCCGCTGCTCGCGACCTTCGACGAGAACAAGCTGGTCACGGTGCTCGACCTCGACGCGCGGCGCGCCCTCGTCGAGCGCGGTCCTCAGGTGCACAGCCTCGCGTTCGGCCCGGGTGACACGCTCGTCTGCGATGACTGGTACGGGCACACGCTGGAGCTCGACCTCGTGACCGGTGCGCGTCGGCAACTCTGCGCGGCCTGGGGCTCCCAGGTGAGCCTGGGGGAACGCTACGCCTGCGTGTCGCCCACCGGGGTCGAGGTGCGAAGCCGCCGCAGCGACGCGGTCACGCGCAAGCTCACGCTCGAAGGGATCGTCGAGGGGCAGCTCTCGCGCGACGGCGCGACCCTCGCGGTGCTCGCCGACCGGCTCTGCGTGTGGGACCTCGGCCCCGCGGACTGAGCCGCGCGGATTTCATCGGCCCGATCGACGCGAGACCCAGGTCAACAGCTGAATCAGCGGCACCGGGTTGATCGCGGCGATCACCCGAAAATCGTGGCGGTCCTCGCCGCCCACGGAGGTCCACTGGTGGCCGACCTCGAGGGTGAACGAGGTCGCGAAGATCTGGGCGACCAGCGCGCTGCGAACGCCGAAGGCGCCGGTGCCCATCGAGTCGCCGAAGACCCCGTGCTCGGCGAGTCCGAGGGATGCGAAGGGCGGCCCGTACATCATCAGGAGCCCCGCGGTGAAGAAGTTCCCGCCCCGGGTGCTGGAGGTGTCGTGCGAGTAGCCGAGCTCCGGCACGAGCACGACGCCCGGCTCGTCACGAGCGGGGTACAGCCCGACGCCCGCGTGCAGGTCGAACACGAAGCTCACGTCCGAGGGCGTCGGTGCGCTCAGCGGTGCGTGCGCGCCGAAACCGAAGCGCAGCCCCGGGTGCACCGTCGGCCGCCATGCGTCGAGCCGCTGCGGAAGGGACGTCGCGTTGGGCGCGGGCGCGGTCTGCGCGAACACGCCGGGCGCGGCGAGCAGCCCGGAGAGCGTGACGGCGACGAGGAGCGAGGCGAGACGTTGCACGAGGCGTCGATGATAGTGCACCACCGCGCCTCAGCGCACCGGGCGCTGCCCGGGCGGGAGCAGCAGGTCACTCGGGTGCTGCGTGACCGTGTCGAACCCGCGGCCCGCGGCGCGCATCCCCGACGAGACCATCGACAGCCCGATCACCGCGAGCACCAACGGGATCGGGTTGATGGCCGCGATCACGCGAAAATCGTGGCGATCCTCGCCGCCGACGGAGGTCCATTGATGACCGACCTCGAGGGTGAGCGAGGTCGCGAGGAGCTGCGCGACCAGCGCGCTGCGCACGCCGACGGCGCCCTGCCCGAGGGAGTCTCCGAGGACCGCGTGCCCTGAGAGCCCCGCGGAGAAGACCATCGACCCGAACATCACCAGGAGCCCCGGGGTGAAGAAGTGCCCGCCGCGGGTCGCCGACGCGTCGTAGGAGTACCCGAGCTCGGGCACCAGCGAGAGCCCGCTGCGCTCGGGGAAGAGCCCGATGCCCGCGTGCAGGTCGAACACGAAGCTTGCGTCCGAAGGCGTCGGTGCGCTCACCGGCACGTGCGCGCCGAAGCCGAAGCGCAGCGCGGGAAAGACCAGGGGGCGTCGCGACCGCGGCGGCTGCGGCGCCGCGGGCGGTGCGTTGGGGGCGGGTTGAGCGTCGGGTACGGGTTCGAGGGGCGCGGTCTGCGCGGTGGCGGTGCGCGCGGTGAGCAGGCCCGAGAGCGTGAGGGCCGTGAGGGCGCGGAGGGGGCGGTTCACGCGTCGCCCGAAGGGATGCGCCACGGCGGATCGAGGCGGTTCACCCCGGCGTAGAAGAGGATCAGCGCGTTGCCCGCGGGGTCGCGCAGGTGTGTCTCCCGCCAGAGCCAGGGCTGATCCGTGGGCGGGAGGTCGAAGGTGATCCCGGCGTCGCGCAGGCGGGCGTAGCGCGCGTCGAGGTCGTCGCACTCGAAGTACACCACCGGCGCGCCATCGCGCGGCACCGCGGGGGCGAGGTGCAGCGAGAAGGTGCCGACGCCGTCGGGTACGATGAAGCGGGCGTAGTGATCGCTGCGCACGATCAGCGTGAACCCCAGCGCGCGGTAGAACGCGATGGAGGCGGGGAGGTCGGTGGCGCCGACGGTGACCTGATTGAGCCGCATGGAGGCCATCTCGCGCGGAGTGTAGACCCGCGCGGGGCGTGACGGTGACCTACGCCGCCTGGGCGACGAGCTCCTGCAGCAGCGCGCGGGCGGTCGACACCCCGCAGAACTTCACGATGCGCACCGCCGTGCCCGTTCGCCCGGCCTCGCGCCGCGCGATGTGCACCGCGTTGTGGCTGTTCACCGCCGTCACCAGGACCACCACGTCGCTCCGCCGCAGCAGCGCCGAGAGCTGCGACCGACCCTTGCCCCGGGTCTCGCCGTCGTGGACCTCCACCCGCGCGCCCAGCGTGTCGCCCATGGCCACCAGCTCGCGCTCGATGCGCCCCACGCCGCCCACGAAGGCCACCGAGACGGCAGGGGCGATGTTCGTCTTCATGGAGTTACGTCTAGTATAGTAGAGTCTTGGCGTCAACGGCGCCGGTCAGCTCCCGCCGCCGTCGCTGAACGACTCGCTGCGGTGCTTCGAGAACAGCACCACCCGAAGGTCCCGCGCCGCCGCCTCGGAGGGCCACGTGCTCGTCGACGCCGCGCGTGCCGTCTCGTTCCCTTCGTGCCACGCGAAGCGCCGTCGCCCGTCGCGGCCGGGGTGCTGCACGGGCACCCGGCAACCGCATGCGGACGCATGGTGTTCGGTCGGGTGAAGAGGAAGCCGTGGCGGCCACCCGCGGCCACGAAATCAAGCGGCCATCGTCGAAGATGCGTCTTCTCTACTGGACGGCTGGCTTGACGCGTGGCCCGGGCGGCGACATGTTCCACCGCACGATGGAGATCGACGTGGCGCATTTCACCCCGCTGCCGGGCCTGGTCGGCGGCGCGCTCATCGGCCTGGCGGCGTCGGTGCTGATCCTCGCCAACGGGCGGGTCGCGGGCGTGAGCGGGGTGCTGGGCGGGGCGCTGCAGCGCGCGGCGGGGGACCGCGGGTGGCGCCTCGCGTTTCTGGGCGGCTTGATGCTCGCGGGGGCGCTCCTGAGCGCGCACGCACCCGCGGTCGAGGGCCCGGGCGGGCTGCTGCCGGTGGCGCTCTCGGGGCTGCTCGTGGGCGCGGGCACGCGCTTCAGCGGCGGTTGCACGAGCGGTCATGGGGTGTGCGGGCTCTCGCGGGGGTCGGTGCGCTCCCTGGCCGCCACGCTGACCTTCATGGGCGCGGGCTTCGCGACGGTGTTCGTGTCGAGGCACGTGCTGCGATGAGCGCCCGCGCCCGCGTCGCCGCGGCCTTCGGGGTGGGGCTGCTCTTCGGGGCGGGCCTCGTGGTTTCGGGCATGACCCGGCCCGAGAAGGTCCTGGGATTCCTCGACCTCGCCGGTCGGTGGGACCCGTCGCTGGCCTTCGTGATGGGCGGCGCCGTGGCCGTGGCCGCGGTGGGCTTCGCGCTCGCGCGCCGTCGCGAGGCCTCGTGGCTCGGCGCCCCGATGCCGACGCTCCCCACTCGCGGCGTCGACGCGCGGCTGCTCGCGGGCAGCGCGGTGTTCGGGGTGGGCTGGGGCCTCGGCGGATTCTGTCCGGGCCCCGCGCTGGTCACCGCGGGCGCGGGCAGCGCGCGGGCGCTGGTCTTCGTCGCCGCGATGCTCGTGGGCTCGGCCCTCTTCGGGGCGCTCCAAGGGCGCGACCGCGACGACGACGGCGCGACCGACGATCCGTCGCGGCGCGCGTAGGTCATCGCGCTGGGGCGCCGCAGGCCGCGCTCCTCGGCCTCGCCCAGCAGCGCGTGGGCCACCCGGTCCTTCACGCTGCCCGTGGGGTTCGCCGACTCGAGCTTCACCGCGATGCGGCCGGGCAGCCCTCGCGAGAGGCGCTTCAGCGCCACCATGGCGGTACCGCCCACCACCTGCTCAACGCCCGGGAGTTCCAATGCCAACGCCGTGTTCGTCATAGTTGTTCGTGTGTCTATTATACTGGATAGCGTCGGTCAGCTACTCCCTCCGATCTGCCGCAGCCTGCGCTCCTCCCGGCTTGGCTTTACCCAAAACCTTCGGACGCGGTTCGTGCCGCCGGCTCCGCCCGTGCGGACGGCCCTACGGGCCTGCACGGGCTGAACCCGGTGTCTGGAGGTGACCGCCCCTTCGGG
>JBILLI010000646.1:0-4446 GCA_044376155.1 Polyangiales bacterium | reverse complement strand
GACCCGCGTCGAGCTCCCGCGGGACGTCCCCTTCGGCGCCGAGGTGACCTTCGACGTCGAGGGCACCGCGCCCGCGACGCAGGGTCGCTACCGCTGGGCGTGGGCGATGCAGCGCGGCGGAGAGTCCCTGGGCCCGCCCTCCCCCGAGGTGCAGGTCACCGCGCTGCGCCGCGCGAGCTGCGGCGACACGAACACCCCGTCGCGCTTCGTGTCGCAGCGCGCCCCCGAGGTGCTCGACCCGGGGCAGGCGGCCGACGTCGACATCACCTTCGACAACTGCGGCGCCGACGTGTGGGGCGCCTCGCACCGCATCAACGCCGCCGCCCCGGCCACCGACGGGCGCTGGGGCGCGGGCAACCTCGCGCTGCCCCTCGACGTGGGCCCGGGCTTTCGCATGACGGTGCCCTTTCGCATCACCGCGCCGCGCGACGCGGGCGCCTACGCGTACCGCTGGGTGGTCACCCGGGCGGGCGAGGACATCCCCGAGGCGTCACCGCCGCGCGACCTGCGCGTGCGGGTGATCGACACCGCGGGGCCGTGTCAGGCGACGCCCGTGAACGGCCGCGTGACCTCCCCCTACGGCTACCGGGTGCACCCCATCACGGGCGTGTGGCGGCTGCACACCGGGATCGATTTCGGCGCGGCCTCGGGCACGCACATCCACGCGTGTCGCGGCGGCACCGTGGTGCGCGCGAACTGGTACGGGGGCTACGGCAACGCCATCATCGTCGACCACGGCGGCGGGATGCAGACCCTCTACGCGCACCAGAGCCGCTTCGCGGTCTCGGAGGGGCAGCGCGTGAGCCCCGGTCAGCACATCGGGTACGTCGGCAGCACGGGCAATTCCACGGGTCCGCACCTGCACTTCGAGGTGTACATCAACGGCCGCACCGTGGACCCCGCCCGCGGCTACCTCTGACCCCCGCGGGTGATCGCCCAGAGCGCGATGCCCACCGCGGCCCACGCGAACTGCCCCGCGTGCAGCACCAGCGCCATCGCCAGCGCCGTGGGCGCGGGCACACCCACCGACGGACCCGCCAGCGCCAGGGCCGCGCCGATGGCCCCGAGCTGACCCGGCAGCGCCGTGCCCAGGGTCACGCCCACGATGGCCGCGCCGGTGAGCGCGAGGGCGGTGCGCGGCTCCCAGCGCCCGAGGGCGCCGAGCAGCAGAAAGAGCTGCACCGCTTGCACCATGCGGTGCATCGCGAAGGCGCCCCACGCCCGGGGAACGCCCTCCATGCGCGCGCCCTCGTGCACTCCGTGGAGCCACACCGCCGCGCGCGGGAACCGCCCCGACACCCGCGCCGCGAGCGTGCGGCTGCGCAGCACGGCGAGTAGCCCGAGGCCCATCGCGACGAGGGCGACCCCCTGGGTGCCCGCCGCCGCGCCGAGGTTTCGCGCGTGCAGCGAGAGCGCCGCCGCGCCGCCCAGCAGCGCCACCGACCCCGTCGAGAGGAACACCAGGGACTGGTTCGTCAGCGCCACGCCGCCCCCGCGGGCCGCGCCTGTCCACGGGGAGAGCATCACGGCCTTGGTGGCCTCGGCCACGCCCCGCCCCGCGGGCAGGGTCATCGCGAAGGCGTAGCCCACGGCGTGCGCGCGCAGCAACGGCCACCCCGGCACGCGCACCGCGGGGCCATGGATCGACCGCGTGGCGAGGGCCTCGCACCCGATGCGCGCGCCCTCGATGAGCCCGGCGAGGAGGGCGAGGCCCCCGAAGCGCCGCAGGGCGTTCACGTCGGTGTGGCGCAGCATCGCGAGGGCCGCGGTGACGCCCACGGCGCCCAGCGCGAGCTGCAGCGCCCGACGCGCGCGGGGGGAGAGGGACATCGTTCGGATCAGGGTGCCACGAAGATCCCCGCGGTCGCGGCGGGTTCGTGCGACGCGGGCTTTGCCTTGCGTCGGCGCGCGGGAGCACCCCACCATGCGCGGCCATGTCCGAGCGAGCGGAAGCCACCGAGCCGCGAACCCTGTCGCACGTTGACGTCGAGGCGCTGCGGGTCCCCGCGGAGGTGTCGCTCGCCGCGCGGCTGAGCGCCCTGCCGGGGTGGGCCGAGGCCGCGGAGCGGTGCGCGCCGCCGCCCGCGGAGACCGTGCGACGGTCGCTGCTCGCGAGCTCGGTGCGGTTGACCCCCGCGATGGCGCCCGAGATGTGGTCGGTGGCGACGCGCGCGAAGGAGGTCCTCGGGGTGGAGAAGCCCCTGGAGATCTACCAGTCCGCGGGGCGCGAGAACGCGGCCATTCACCTCCTCGAAGAGCCCGTGGTGCTGCAGGTGATGGGGCGCTTCGTGCACCTCCTCGACCGCGGCGCGGCCTTCGCGGTCTTCGGTCACGAGCTCGGGCACTACCTCGCCCACGGCCCGTGGACCCCCCTCGGACGCACGGGCGCCGTGGCCCAGTCGCTCCTCCACGACCGCGCCGCGCCGCCCGAGCTCACCCGCCTCGCGGCCGCGCTCTCCCTGTCGCAAGAGCTCACCGCCGACCGCTTCGGACTGCTCGCGTGTCAGAGCCTCGCGGCCCACCTGCGCCTGGAGATGATCTGCACCACCGGGCTGCACGGCGACGCCCTCACCTGGGACACCGACGCCTACCTCGCGCAGTGCCGCGAGCTCATCGAGACCGCGCTCCGCGAGGGAGACACCGCGCGCGGGAGGTCCCACCCCGAGCACGGCGTGCGGGCGTGGGCGGCGTGGCGCTTCTTCGAGACCCGGGAGTTCCAGTCCCTCACGGGGATCGGGCCTGGGAGCTGTTCCCTCGACGAGGTGAACGCCGAGATCACCCGGGTGCTCGCGCTGCCCTCGCTCGACGCGCGCTGGCACATGTTCGACGCGCCGCCGCCCGAGCTCGACGAGTGCGCCCTCGCGGCGTGTGTGCTCGTCGCCGCGGCCGACGGAGAGGTCTCCGAGGTCGAGCGCGACACCCTCGAGCGGGCGTTCTCCGCGCGGGTCAACGACCTCCGGGCCTACCTCGACCCGGCCTACGCGCGGGAGCGACTCGCCGAGGTCGCGCCCGTGGTCCGCGCCGCGGGCGAGGACGTCGTGCGGTCGGTGTTCTTCATCCTCCTGCGGGTGTGCGCCGCCGACGGGGTGCTCCGCGACGCCGAGGTCGAGACCGTGCTCGCCGTCGGGGAGTTCCTCGACGCGCGGCCGCTCTTCGACCGGCTCATGGCCGCGGTGCGCCGCACGACGCCGTCCGCGGTGAGTGTGGCGCCTGCGCACGCGGTGAGCCCGTTGCCGCCGCGGGCGGGTGAGGCCGCCGAGGCGATCCGGGTGTTTCTGCAGGGCGTGCACCGTCGCGGTGGGGCCACGGTCACCCTGCGACGATTGATCCGTCTGGTGGGCGCCGAGACCGCCAGCGACGCGGTGCTGCAGGCCCTCGACGGTGAGCTCCAGCGCGCGCGGGTCGCGATGGAACCCCCGCCCGCGCAGGGCGACCTCGACACCGAGCGCGCCCTTACCGTCACCGAAGCCCCTGCAGCGCAAGCACTTCCGTCGCGTCCACGGAGAGACGTCTCCCTGCTCCCGGCGGACCGCGCGCGGGTGCTCAAGGCCGTCGCCGCGCTGCGCGACGAGCTGGTCACGCAAGACGGACGCAGCCCCTCGGTGCGCCTCCGCGGCCCGCGCGCGGGGCGGGCGCTGGACCTCACCGAGCTCGACGCGCTCTCCACGGGGCTCGCCGAGCGCGCGCTCACGCAGATCCGCGCGGGGCGTCGGGCGCGGCTGGTGGAGCCCTCGGAGGCGGGCGTGCACGACGGCGCGAAGAAGGCCGCGGCGTCGCTGCTGCTGCTCGACCGCGAGGCCCGCGCGCGTCACGAAGACACGGGCTGTCGCGACCTCGCGCTGGGCCATCCCTTTCTGTGCGGGGTGGTGCAGGGATACCTCGTGCGGGGCCCCCTGGTGCTGCACCCGGTGAACCTGGAGCGCGACGCGCGAGGCGCCCGGGGCTTCACCCTGGTGCCCGCCGAGGACGATCCCCCCACGGTGAACCTCGCGCTGCTGCGCCTGGTGTTCTCGAAGCGCGGGCACGCGTTCACCGAGGCCCTGGCGAGCTCCCTGACGACCGCCGCCGAGGACCCCGCGCGCAGCGTCGAGGCCGTGCTTGAGACCCTCGCGCAGGTGGGGCTCAACGCCCAGCGCAGCGCCGCCGCGCTGGTGCCGCTGCGGTCTCGCGACGACGAGCTGTCCGCGTGGACGGGCGACCGCCTGGAGCTCGAAGAGTGCGCCGTGCTCGGGCTGTTCCCGCAGTCGAGTAGTGACCTGTTGCAAGACTACGACGCCCTGCTCGACGCCCTCGGCGACCCCGCGGTGGACCTCGGCGCCGCCCTCGGATGCGCCGCCCGGCTGCTCCCCGCAGAGATGCGCGACGCGGTGGTGCGCGACGACGAGCGGCCGTCGCAGGTGGAGGCCTCACCCCTCGGTCCGGTGCTGTACGCCGACCCGAGCCAGC
>JBILLI010000645.1:0-4453 GCA_044376155.1 Polyangiales bacterium | reverse complement strand
CCCGCGCTGCAGATCTTCGCCGTGGGGCTCTCGGTGCTGGTGCTCTCGGGACTCGTGGTCCTCGGGCGCGCGCTCACCGACATCGGGCACGCGCTGGCGGAGCACCTCGGGGCGGTGGGTCCGTGGGTGGAGCGGGCGCTGACGGCGCTGGCGGGGTGAGGCGGTGGCCGACAACGACGCCTCGGAGAAGAACCTCGAACCGACCTCGCGGCGCCGCGAGGAGTTTCGCAAGCAGGGCAAATACGCCCGGGCCCGGGACCTCAGCGGCGTGGCCGTCATGGGCGCCGTGCTGGGCCTGCTCTCGGCGATGGGAGGCCCTCTCTCGCAAGGGGTTCAGACGCTCTTCGGCCGCACCCTGGGCGACGTCGGGGCCCTCACCGACGCCCGCGGCGAGCGCGTGGGGCAGCTCGCGCTGGGGCTCCTCGGGGCCTTCACCGTGCCCTCGATGATCGTGGCCTGCGTCGCGGGGGTGGGCGCGGGGATCCTCCAGGCGGGGTGGCACATCCACTGGGAGACCCTCGCGCCGACGCCCGAGCGCTTCGATGTCTTCGCGAAGCTGAAGCAGACGCTCTCGCCCACCCACGCCCTCAAGGAGGTGGGCCTCGCGCTGCTGCGCGTGGGGCTCGTGGCGGCCGCGGTGAACCGCGCGCTGGAGCGCGAGCTGCCCGGGCTGATGGTGCTCTCGCGCACGCCCCTCGACGGCGGCAGCGCGCGGATGATGGCCTCGGTGAGCACCGTGGTGGTGCACGGCCTCGCGGCCACCGCCCTGCTCGCGGCGGTGGACTACGGGCAGAGCTGGTTCGCCCTGCGCAGCGAGCTGCGCATGTCGCGCAAGGAGATGGAGGACGAGACCAAGCAGTCGGAGGGTGATCCGAAGACCAAGGGGCGCATGCGTTCGCGCGCGCGGGCGATGTTGAAGAAGCGCAGCGTGGCGCGGGTGAAGGAGGCCGACGTGGTGGTCACGAACCCCACGCACGTCGCGGTGGCGCTGCGCTACGGCGTGAAGGACGCGGCCCCCGTGGTGGTGGCCAAGGGGCACGACGCGCTGGCGATGATGATCCGCGCCGAGGCGCGACGGCACGGGGTGCCCATCCTGGAGCATCGCGCGCTGGCGCGAGCGCTCGACGCCGACGCGGACGTGGGCCGGGCGATCCCCGCGAAGCACTTCCAGGCGGTGGCGAAGGTGCTGGCCTTCGTGTTCAAGCTCAAGGGTCGGCGGGCGCAGGCGTGAGGGTCAGCGCCCGCGGCGAGGGCGCGACGCCGTGTTCAGGGGAAGATGTCGCGCTCGCGGTAGGCCGCCTGCAGGCGGTCGAGGGCGTGGCAGTAGGCCGCGATGCGCAGGTCGCAGTCGCGGTTTCGCGCGAAGGACACCACTTCGTTGTAGGCGCGCTTCATCGCGTTCTCCAAACGGCCGTCGACCTCGTCGAGGTCCCAGCTCTCGGAGCGCTTGTTCTGCACCCACTCGTAGTAGCTCACGGTGACGCCGCCCGAGTTCGCGAGCACGTCGGGGATCACCGTGATGCCGCGGTCGAGCAGCACGCGCTCGCCCTCGGGGGTGGTGGGGCCGTTGGCGCCCTCGACCACCACCTTGCACTGCAGGGCCTTCGCCTCCTCGGCCCAGATCTGCCCCTCCAGCGCCGCGGGGATGAAGATGTCGCACTTCGTCGCGAAGAACTCCTCCTTCGAGATGGGCGTGCCCGAGGGGTAGCCCGCGACGGATCCCCTCTGCCGCACCCACTCCGCGAGCTTGTGGGGGTTGAACCCCTCCTCGGAGCGGAGGTAGCCCGAGTGGTCGCCCACCGCGGCGAGGGAGGCGCCGTAGCGCGAGAGCAGCATCGAGGCGTGGGAGCCCACGTTGCCGAAGCCCTGCACGATGTAGGTCGCGCCCTCGAGGTTCGTGCGCGACTCGCGCGCCCACTCGGTGATGCAGTGCACCACCCCCTGCCCCGTGGCCTTCTCGCGCCCGAGGGTGCCGCCGCTGGACACGGGCTTGCCCGTCACCACGCCGCGGTTCGCCTGCTTGTTCACGTGGCCCACGGTGTTCATGTACGTGTCCATGATCCACGCCATCATCTGGCCCGTGGTGCCCACGTCGGGCGCGGGGATGTCGTAGTCGGGGCCGATGTTGCTCCCGAGCGCGTGGGTGAAGCGCCGGGTGATGCGCTGGAGCTCTCCCGCGGAGTGCTCGCGGGGGTTGAACTTGATCCCGCCCTTGGCGCCGCCGTAGGGGATGCGCATCAGCGCGCACTTCCACGTCATCATCGACGCGAGGGCCTTGGTGTCGTCGAGCGTGAGGCTCTGGTGGTAGCGAATGCCGCCCTTGAAGGGCCCGAGGATGTTCGAGTGCTGGATGCGGTAGCCCTTGAACAGCTTGATCTCGCCGCCGTCCATGCGCACCGGGAAGTGCACGATGATCTCGTTCTTCGGCTGCGAGAGCATGAGCTCCACCGCCGGGTCCAGGCTCACCACCCGCGCGGCCTGCGCCAGGGTGTCTTGAATGACCTTGAAGAACTCGTATTTCTCGCCTGACATACGTGCGTGACGCTCCGGTGCGGTGGGCCGCGCGCGGATCCTCCGCGCCTCATCGCGGGTTCTCGCGCGGGCGTCCGGGGCCGTCAATCCCGTTGTGGGGTGCCGCGGCGCGTCAGTCGACGCCCGCGTCGAGCTTGGCCACCGGGAGCACGTCGAGCTCGCCCACCGCGACCACGTCCTGCTCGGCCACCGGGGCCGCGTCCTCGTCGTCGGCGCTCGCGTCGAACTCCGCGTGCGCGTCGACCGTCGCGACGGCGTCGACGGGCGCGCCGTCTGCGCTCCCCGGGACGTCTGTGGGGCCCGCGTCGAGCGGCGCCACGGCGTTCGACGGGATGCGGTCGCACACGGTCATCCCCGCGTCGTGGGTGCCGTCGTAGCAGAGCACGAACTCGGGTCGCTGCGCGCCGTCGACCCAGTCGCCGCGAAAGAACACCGTGGCCACGCGGCTCACCGACAGCCGCGCGCCCTTGAGGTGAAAGCGCTCCGAGCTCGCCACGGCCTCGCCGCCCACCTCGAAGGCCGACAGCCCCACCAGGGAGGTCACCGGCAGCATCGCGCCGAGGTACCACGCCGAGTCGCAGTCGAAGCCGCGGTCGCCCGTGGGCGAGGTGCTGCCGTAGCCCACGCTCTGCGCGAAGAACACGTTGACCAGCGTGGGCGCGGGCGCGGGCATCACGTAGTCGATGGCGAACTCCAGCCGCGCCCGCGAGGCCCCGAAGGCCGCGTGCACCGCGCGGATGTCATACGAGTTCGCCGGGCACCGCGAGCAGACCTTGTCTTGCAGCGGCGCGAGCACCCCCACGAGGCGCCCCTGGGAGCTGATCTCCGACGAGAACAGCAGGGTCACGCGGTCGCCCGGGTCGAGCTGCGCGGTGACCGTCGCCACCGCGGGGGACTCCCCCGAGATGGCCTCACACCCCTGCGCCACGGGGATCACCGCGAACTGCCACGACTCGTTCTGCTCCGTCACCACGTCGTTGGTCGCGAAGCGCGCGGAGACCTCGGCCTCGGCGATGCCCGCCACGGGCCACCCCCCGCCGCGCACGGCCGCGAAGGCGCCCGTCCCTCGGCGCATGCAGAGCCGCATGGGGCCGAAGCGCGAGGCCATGTGCGCGAGCCGGAGCTCTACCCCCTGCAAGACACCGCAGCCCCCTGCGTCGACGGGAGCGCCCGCGTCGGAGACGACATCGGGCGCGTCGGCGGGCGTCGGTCGGTCCTCGGGGGAGGGGCGGTCGACGGGAGGGGTGACGTCCCCGACGAGCGCGTCAGGGCGCGCGCCGCTGTCTCGGCGCTGCGCGAGGATGCCCTCGAAATCCAGCACGCAGCCGCAGAGCGCGACGGCCGCCGCGAGGGCCCGCGCCCGCATCAGAAGCTCCCCGCGACGCCCAGGGCGCCGAGGCCCAGCGCGGGGCGCACGTTCAGCGCGCGCTCCGCCCGCTGCGGCGCGAAGAAGAACATCACCGCGCCCGCGAGGGTGAGCACGCCGCCGGCGGCGAGCAGCGAGTTCGCGGCGTCGCGGTTGCGAATGCCCTCCGCCGCAAGCTCGCGCTGGGAGTCGTCGTTGCGCACCGTCTGGTATTGGTCCCACGCCACGAGGCCGAAGGCGAGCCCGGTGGCCACGCTGAGCAGCCCCGTCGCGCCGAGGACCGCGCCCGCCGTGCGCACGGGCCCCTGTCGCGTGAGCGCCGGGGAGGCGGCGCCCGCGTCCGTCGCCGCCACGCCCGCGTCGGCCTCGCGCGACCGCGGGGTCGCCGCGGGGCGCAGCGTGAGGGCGATCTCGCGCGACTCCCCCGCCGCGAGCACCACCGTCGCCGCGGCGTCGGCGTAGCCCTCGGCGCGCGCGAGCACCCGCACCTCCCCCGGCGCGAGGGGCAGCTCCACCCCCGCCGCGCGGCGCTGCGCGGGGCCGTCGTTGAGCGCG
>JBILLI010000644.1:0-4455 GCA_044376155.1 Polyangiales bacterium | reverse complement strand
CGTTCGTTAGCCCCGAAGGGGTGGTCACCTCCAGACACCGGGTTCAGCCCGCACAGGCCCGAAGGGCCGACCGTGCGGGCGGAGCCGGCGGCACGAACCGCGTCCGAAGGTTTTGGGTAAAGCCAAGCACTCGTGGGGGCGAGGCCGGGGGTGGGAGCTCGCGAAGATGCTACAAAACAAGCGTTGTGACGGTATTCGAGCCAGTCCACGGAACCCTGCTAAAGCGCTGATCTCGGTGATGGGCGATCAGCGGCCCGTCGTCGCCGCGTGGCCCGTGAGGACGGGCGTCGGTCGAGGGTGACCCGCGTGGCAGCGGCGACGACGCACCGCGACGCCGAGGCGAGGTGATCGCGCGCCGGGTCGGCATTGCACCGCGCGGGTGTCTGGTACACGCATTGCTGCGAGGGACAGAACACGGATCGCGTCGCGCCGCGGGTTCTCTCGGCGCGGCCGCGGCGAGCCAACGCGATGACGAACGGAGCAGCGGCCGACATGAGACCACCGACGACCAACTCGACCGCGCGAACGGTCGTCCCCGGCGCGCGCCCCGACCGCGGCGAATCCCTCCGTCGCTGCGTCGCCGATGGACATGCCACCAGCGTCCGCCGTGCGCCCCTCGTCGAACGCCGCGGGGGGTGATGCCTCAGCGCCCCGCGAGCTGCGTGATCGCGTGCTCCGCCGCCGAGCGCATCGCGCGCCGCGTCGCCTCGGCCATCGTCTCGTCGCTCCCCGCGCGGTCGCCCGTGAGGGTGATGGCCGACGTGCTCGCGAACTCATAGCTGCGACCGGGCAGGGTCGACACCACCACCGACGCCTCCACCCGCACGCGCCCCGCTCCCCGCTCCACCCGCACCACGTTGGCGTCGAGCACGTGCCCGCGTCGTTGCACCCGCGCGCCCCGCGCCGACGGCGCCGGGTCACCGCCCCCGCCGAGCGCGTCGCGGAGCCCGGCCTCGGCCGCCCCGCGCAGCGCGTCTCCCCCCACGCCGGAGTGGTTCGTCACCGCCCCGACGCTCAGCCCCGCGCGCCCGCCCCGCGCCCCGATGGCGCCCAGGAGGGCGCTCGCGTCGATGCCCCGGGCGTTCATCGCCCCCACCGCGAGCGCAAGGACCAGCGCCCCGGTCAGCCCCGCGGCGATCACCTTGGCTCGAGGTCGGTTCACGGGTGCCATCGTTGCCTCCGCGGAGACGCTACGTCCCCGCGAGGCGTCGCGCCACCCGCGCGGGGCGCAGGCGGGGTACGCTCCGCCGCCATGCGTTCGCACCGCAAGGAGCTGTGGTTCGAGGTGCCCTCGCGGCGGGGCTTCGTGAACATCACCGAGACCGTGCGCGCCGAGGTGCGCGCCAGCGGCGTGCGCGAGGGGCTATGCCTCGTGAACGCCATGCACATCACCGCCAGCGTGTTCGTGAACGACGACGAGTCCGGGCTGCTGCACGACTTCGAGGTCTTCCTCGAGCGGCTCGCGCCCCACGCGCCCACGTCGCAGTACCACCACAACCGCACGGGCGAAGACAACGCCGACGCGCACATCAAGCGGCAGGTGATGGGCCGCGAGGTGGTGCTCGCCATCACCGACGGCGACCTCGACCTCGGACCGTGGGAGCAGGTGTTCTACGGCGAATTCGACGGTCGTCGGCGCAAGCGCGCGCTGGTGAAGATCATCGGGGAGTGAACGCCCGCGATGTCCTCCGTCGCCCCCTCCGCGCGTGGCCTCTACGGCACCCTCCTCGGCACCGTCGCCCTCGGCGCGGTCCTCGTGGCCGCGCGCCCCGGTGAGCGTGACACCCTCCGCGCGCTGCTGCGCCCGCGCACCGCCCCCGCGCCCGTCACCGCGGCCCTCCCCGGCGCGCGCCCCGTGGCCGTGACCGAGCCCCCGTTGCCCCCGCGGTGGGTGCCCCGGGTGCGTGCGCGCGCCGAGCCCATCCCCTTCCTCGACGACCCCTGCTTCGACGCGGCGTGCACGACCCGCGCGCTCGACGCCTTCGCCGCGCGCGTCAACCGCGCCCGCGGGGTGACCCGGGTGTTGCACCTGGGCGACTCGCTCATCGCCGACGACCGCATCACCGGGAGGCTCCGTCGCAGGCTCCAGCGCGAGCTCGGCGACGGCGGCCTGGGATTCGTCTTTCTGCGCCCCACCGCGCGCTCGTACCACCCCGCGGGCGTGCGCTTCGACGCGCGCGGATGGTACCCCGGCTCGGTGGTGGGACCGCGCTGGCCCGACGCGCGCTACGGCCTCGGCGGTACGGGCTTCGAGGCCCTCGACAGCGGCCCCCACGCGACGCTGACCTTCGACCGCGGGCGGTCGTTCACGGTGCTCGTCGAGCCTTCTCCCACCAACGGATCCCTCTCCCTGCGCCTCGACGACGCCCCCGCCCAGACGGCCCGCGCGACGACCACCCTGCAGGCCGCGAGCGACGGGCCGCACACCGTGACGGTGCGCGCCGTGGGCGGGAAGGTGCGGGTCTTCGGCGTCGTTGCCACCCGCGATGGCCCCGGGATCACCGTGGAGAACCTCGGCACCGTGAGCAACTCCGCGCGCGCGCTGCTGCACCAGTCCGCCGAGAGCTGGCGCGACGCGCTGCGCGAGGCCGACCCCGCGCTCGTGGTGCTCTCGCTCGGCACCAACGAGGCCAGCCACGGCGCGCTCTCCCCCGACGACCGCGCGGCCCTCGAGGTCGACGCCGTCGCGCTCTACCGCCGCGTGCGCGAGGCGCTCCCCCGCGCGTCGTGCCTGGTCACCGCGCCCCTCGACACCGCCACCGTGGTCGACGGCGCGGCGCGCACCCGCCCGGCGCTGCCGCACATCCTCCGCGCCCAGGCTGCCGCCGCGCGCGCCGCGGGGTGCGCGTTCTTTGATGCGCATGCGTGGATGGGCGGGCGCGGGTCCATCACCCGCTGGCGCGACCAGGGCCTCGCCGACGGCGACCTCACGCACCTCACCGACGCGGGCGGCGCGCGCCTCGGCGACGCCCTCGCCGACACCCTGCTGCGCGTGCGAGATTCCCACGCCTCGGAGGCCTCCCCGTGACCCGCTTCGCCGCGTTGACCCTGTGCGCCCTGGGCTGCGCCGCCGCGCCGTTGACCGCCGTGGGCGTCGCCGCGCCGCCGGGGCGCAACCGCACCGAGGGCCCCGCCCGGGTGATCCCCCCGCGACCGCCGCCGCCCCCGGAGCACGCGCCCAGCGACCCCATCCCCCGCTTCGACGAGCCCACCCAGCGCCCCCCCGCGCCCGCGCCGCCCCCAGACGATCCCCTTGCGCCGCAAGGGGCTGTGACTCCCGGAGAGATCTGGGAAGACCCCTCGGGCCGCGCGGGCGCGTTCGTGCAGTCTGTACGCGCTCGAACGATCCCGCTCACGGTCCTGCAGCTCGGCGACTCGCACACCGAGGGCGACGCGTGGACCGGCGCGCTGCGACGCGGGCTCGCGCGACGACTCGGCGACGGCGGGCGGGGATTCGTCCCGGTGGCCGGCGGGCAGCGCGACGTGGCGCGCACGCTGGAGGGCCCGTGGCGCGTGGTGCGCAGCGCGCTGCGAGGCACCGACGGGCCCGCGGGGATGGGCTTCGCGCGGGCCGAGGCGAGCTCTCCCGCGGCGTCGCTGCGCGTGGCGACGCTCGCGGAGGGGGCGGTGGGGCGCGCGGCCTCGCGGGTCACGGTGTTCTACCGGACCGACCCCGCGGGGGGATCGTTCACCCTGCGCATCGACGACGCCGCGCCGCAGACCGTCTCGACGCGCGCCGACGAGCACATCACGGTGCAGGTGCCCGACGGCCCTCACGCGGTGCGTGTCTCCCCCGTGGGCGACGGTCCGGTGGCGATCTTCGGCGTGGCCCTCGACCGCGACACCCCGGGCGCGCGCGTGGAGTCTGCGGGCGTGGTGGGCGCGCAGGCCGTGCACCTCGCGCGGGAGCACTGGCCCACGCTCGCGTCACAGATCACCGCGCGCGCGCCGACGCTGGTGGCGCTCGCCTACGGCACCAACGAGAGCGTCGCCGCGCGGCGCGACCCACGCCTCTACGCGCAGGCGCTCGCCGAGGTCATCACCCGCGTGCGCGCGGCGGCGCCCGAGGCGGCCGTGGTGGTGGTGGGTCCGCCCGACACCGCGGTGCGCGCGGGCGGCGGGACCTACGCGCCGGCCCCGCGCCTCGACGAGATCATCGCCGCAGGCCGCGAGGTGGCCCGGGCGCAGGGCGCGCTCTACGTCGACCTCTGCGCCCTGATGCGCGCGCGGGGTGGGGTGCAGGCGTGGGTCGACGCACGCCCGCCCCTCGCGGAGCCCGACCACGTGCACCTCACGCGACGCGGCTACGAGGCCCTCGCCGAGGCCCTGACCGACGCGCTGTTGCCGCCCCCTGCCCAATCGTCGCGCCCCCTCGACGGCACCCCCGGGCTGCTGTAGGACCGCGCCGCGCGCACGCTCGCGCAGGAGCAATGGTCCCTCCCATGCGTCACGCCC
>JBILLI010000094.1:0-15757 GCA_044376155.1 Polyangiales bacterium | reverse complement strand
TCGAGGGCCGTGGTCTGCGTCCACGTGCTCTGCCCGCCCGGGGCGCAGGGGATGGTGAGGACAGCCATGGTCAGGGCCTCCCGGCGAGCCAGTTGGTGATGTTCGACAGCGCCGACGCCGCAGGGGGCGCGGGCTGCTGCCCACGGGTCTGCGGCGGCTGTCCGCGGCGCTGCGCTGGCACCGGCACCCGCTGGATGTTCGCGCGACGGATGCGGCGAAGCTCCAGCACCACCGGGAGCGCGTTGCCGTGCTCGGAGTCCTTCGAGGTGCTGTACCGCGTGAGCACCAGGTCTTCCACCGTGCGGAGTACCCCGGTGTACCGGAGCACCGCGGTGCCCACGAGGGCGTTGAGCGCCTCGTCCACCGCGCGCACCCGGTCGAAGCTCCCGCTCCACGTCAGCACGCTGGCCTTGAGCTCGCGCCCGCCGACGTTGAGCGTGGTGGGCTGCACCCCGCCCGTGACGCCCCCGGCGTGCGACGCAGGGAGCACCAACGGGCTGTTGGTGACCATGCCCTCCAGCGTGATGGTGTCGGGGTTGCGCTTGAGGTGGTCGACGATCACCACGCCGCTGTCCACCGCGTGCTCGGTGGGCTCGGCGGTCGACTCGTAGCCCTCCTTTTCGGTCACATCGAGGGCGATGGCGAGGAGCCCGTCGGCGGTCTGGTATTCGAGCAAGGGCATGGCCTACTCCTCTGCGTCCTGGGGGTGGGCTTCGTCGCGCTGGCGGCGCGCGCGCTCTTCGAGCCGTCGCATGACCTCGTCAGCGATCTGCGGGGCATCGCGGCCGGCGCCCTGCACTTGGATGGCACCCGCGGCGAGGTTTACGCTGTTGTTGATGGTACGAGCGCCTGCCCCTGCGCGCAGCGGAGCCGTCGCGGCGCCACCCATCATCCACGCCGGGGTGGCGTTGCGGTCGATGGTGGGCGTGGTGGGCGTCAGCCGGATCTGACGGCGCGGCGCAGGGCGCTGACGGCCCTGCATCGTGGTTCCCGGTGGCAGAGCTTCCGCGGGCTGCTCGGAGCCCTCTGCGCCTGCGCTGCGCTCCTGTGGCAGCAACCGGCGCACGCCGCCCGTGGCGATGTCGATGCCGGTACGCGCCCACGCAGGGAGGTTCTCGACGGCTTCGTTGACCCGTGCGAGCGCGTCGACCACGCCGTTCCACGCGTCGCGGATCCGCTCCACGAAGCGCGCCGCAGCGCCGAAGCCCGCGTACTGGTCGATGAGGTAGCCCACGAGGGACTCGTTCCCCTCGAGCAGGTTCTGCACGTCGTCGAAGGCCAGCGACAGGGCAATGGCCCCGAGGGCGACAGCGGCGATGGGCGCCACGACCGGGCCCCACGCCACGAGCACCGCGGTCGCGGCGGCGACACCCGCCACACCGAGGCCGACGAAGGCCGCGTTGGCGATGTGCGTCCCGCGGGTCATGCGCGAGAACCACCCGGTGAGGTCCGCGGCGGCGTTGGCCGCGCGGGTGAAGACCGGGAGAAGGAAGGTCGCGAACACGCTCCGCACCGAGTCTGCCGCGACCCCGAGGCGCCCCTGTGCGACTGCGAAGCGGCGGCTTTCCTCGATGGCCTCGGGGAGCACCCCGCCACCCAGGGCCGCGAAGTCCTCCTGCTGCCGCCGCAGGGCCGCGCTCCCGCCTGCGAGGACCTGCATCATCCGGCGCCCCGACGCACCGAACAGCTCCTGCGCGAGCCGCGCCCGATGCACCGGGGACCGCACGCGCTCGAATCGGTCGGCGAGGTCGAGGAGCACGTCGTTCGTCGCGCGCATGGTGCCGTCGACGTTCCGCGCTCGCACCCCGAGGCGGTAGAGCGCGCTGGTGGGCCCGCCCGTGCGCGCTTCGATGGCCCGCAGGCCCTCGCCGAGGGTGTTGAGTCCCGACGTCGCCGTCTCCGCGCTGACGCCCACGGCAGAGGCCGCGAAGGTCACCTGCTGGAGCTGCGTCTCGGTGACGCGCGCGGCGTCGGCGGTCTCGCGCAAGGCCATCGCATCCGCGGCGAACGCGGCGGCGAACTGGTGCGCCGAGACGACCACCGCGGCGATGGCCGCAGCGAGGCCGAGCGACTGCGCCCCGAGGCTCCCCTTGAGGCTGTTGAGCGTGCGCAGGCCAGGGATGGAGTCGAGGAAGGACTTCCGCTCTTCGTCGGCCTTCTTCTTCGCCTCCTCCTCGGCCTTCTGCTTGGCGTCGGCGTCCTTCTCGGCGAGGCGCTTCTTCTCGGCCGCGGACTTGCGGAAGTCGGCGAGGACGGCCTTCTCCGTCTTCGAGAGCGACTCCTCGGCCTTCTGAACACGCTCGGTGTCCGCGAGCATCTTCTCCAGCGGGGCGTCGTCGACCTTGAAGCCGAACTCCGCGAAGACCTGGCGCAGTGCTTCACCTGCCACGGGTCACTTCTCCTGCGCGGCTCGCGCCTCAGCGTCGAGGAGCGCGTCAATGATCTGGTTGGCTGCGTAGACGTCGGCCAACGTCCACTCGTGGAGGATGGTGTGCAGCGAGTCGCTGAACCGCCCGCTGGAGGCCACGCGCCACACCGGCCACGGGATGTCACTCACCGCAGCCGGGGGCACGTGGATCGCTACGCCGCCGGAGCGACGACGGGCGCCGGGGCTTGCTTGCTGGCCGCTGCCAGCCACGCGGCCAAAGGGCCGAAGTTCACCTCCAGCGCCTTGCCCAGCCAGCGGAAGAGGCCCACCGGGTCGCCCTGGAAGTGCAACTCCCACTGCGCGCCCGCGCCGCCGCCGAGACGCAGCTTCTTGTCGCCGCTGAGGATCTCGGTGTGCTCCGAGAGCACCTTGCACACCTCGACGACGTCGGCCTCTTCCATGCGCTCCGCGAGGTCCGCCAGCACGCGGCCGATGTTCGACAGCTTCGCGAGGTCCGCGGGGTTGTCGAGCATGGCCGCGCTCGGCCCGAGGATGCGCGCCATCCGCGTCATGAGCTTGATCATCGCCGAGGTGTTCAGCGGCTTGATCTCGTAGGTGTGCTCCCCGAGGGAGACGATCTCCGGCTCGCGCATCAGCCCACCGATGCTGCAGCGGTCGCGCCGTGGGCCCAGATGGTGCCGAAGAGCTCGATCTCCCACTCCACCTGCCCGACCTCCTTGCCGCGCGCCGTCGCGGGCCACTTCTTGATCTTGGCCGTGGGGCTGGTGACGATCAGGGAGCCCGTCGCGATGTCGCGCATCTCGAAGGGCACGATGGCGCCGCGGGCCATCAGCGCGCCCATGAGCGCGTTGGTGGACGACGTCTGCATCGTCACGATCTTCGCGTTCGCGCGCGGGTCGATGATCTCCGCGATGGCGACCGAGCCGTCAGCGCCGACCTTCGAGGCGTGACCCTCGCTGGCGGGCTCGCACGTGAAGAAATCGCCGTCGCCCATGCCCTGCGACATGTCGAGGCCACCGAGGGTCAGCGCGACCTGCTGCGGCGAGTAGACCTTGAGGGGATCGCTCATGACTCAGTTCTCCGTGCGGCTCAGGCCGCGACCGTGCCCGCGACGTTGACGGCGTGGATGGCGCCCTGCACCGTGGCGCTGAAGGTGACGTTGGGGAGCACGCGGGTGGCGCGCTGCCCGGAGCTCAGCGACGCCGCGGTGGGCACCGTGGTGCTCCAGGTGGCGAGCAGGTTCGAGGGGGCCGCGCTCGCCTCGGTGAGCTGCGCGCGGAGCTCGGCGTGCACCCGGGCGATGCCCTTGTCGGTGAAGCCGATCTTGTCGCCCTGCGCGGACACGAGGAGCCCGAAGACGCGCTCCCCGATGCGCGCGTGGAGCCAGTCGAGGCCGTGGATGATGTCCAGCCACTCGCCCCCGCCGACCTTGCCGCCGAAGGTGACCTTGCGGCCCGCAACGGTCTCGATGGAGCCGCTGCTCTTCGCCACGAGGGCGGCGCGTTCCGCGCTGGTGGGTGCCCAGTCGCCGATGCCCACGAGCTCGCGGTTCACCCAGGTGACCGAGCCGGGGCTGTAGGCCAGGGCGTTGCCCACGAGGGCCGCAGCGATCCACGAGTCCACCGTCGCGATGTGCGGGTGGTAGCTCACGTGCGAGCGGAAGTAGTCGCGGTCGCTCGCGAGGTAGGCCACGTCGGTGATGCTGTCGGCGTTGAGCACCTCGGTGTCGGCGCTCTGCGCCACGAGGATCTTCTTCGGCGTCAGCGGCTCGATGATCGCCGCGAGGGCGAGGATCTCCGCGCTGCTGTTGCTGTCGAGGAGCGCGCAGTACCAGTCATCATCCTCCGCGCGGATCGCCGTGAGGTCAGCGGCGAGGCCCGGGTCCGCGGTGCGGTCCTCCAGCGCCAGCACGCCCGCGCCGGTGAGCTTCAGCGAGGGGATCAGCCCGGCAGGCGCCGCGAGGGTGATGTGCGTGGTGTCGTCGGTCGCCGCCCAGGGCGCGGCCACGCCCACGGTGAAGGTGCCCCCGGTGCCGCTCTGCGCCGGGATCGCCACCGAGGTCACCCGCGCGAAGAGCTTGGCGGTGGTGACCGTCGCGCCGCCCCCGTTGGGGATCGCCAGCGTGTCGGTGATGGTGTTGCCGCCCGCGTCCTTGCCGGTGATGGTCGCGGTCGTCGCGTCCCAATCGGCGTGCGCCGAGAGCACCAGCGTGATGCGCCGCGAGGGGGAGAGCGCGCGGTAGCCCAGCACGCCGTTGAGGCTCGCGCCCGAGAGCGTCTGCGGCGCGATGCTCGTGGTCCCGCCCGTGGCGAGGATCGCATCCACGTCGGCGAGGGCGTTGATCGCCGCGGTGAGGTTGGTGCAGATCTCCCCGACCGTCGCGGAACCGTCGCTGGTGTAGCTGGCCTCCAGCCCCTCACACTCGACGGTGTACGCCGTGGCGTTCGCCGCGGAGGGCGTCAGCCGCACGCTCTTCGTGAACGCGTTGGCCCTGCGGCCGATCTTGATCGCGCTCGGCGGGTTGGGCTGCGACCACAGCGCGCTGGCGATCTTGTGCGCCGTGTCGTCGGGCGTGTAGCCCGCGGTGGTCATCTCGGCGAGGCTCGCGTAGCTGTGCACGCGGTCGCTCGTGCGGCGCGTCTGGTACGCGAGGATGCACGGCGTCGAGAAGCCCTGCTGCGTGACGGCGCTGGACACGCGGGTGATGGCGACGCTGACGATGTCTTGCAGGCTCATGAGAAGGTGCCTCCGCTGTCCACGGTGTCGGGCAGTGCAGTCCCCGCGGAGCCGGTCACCGTCGCGCCGATCTGGACGCTTGTGATGGTGGCCGTCTGCCCCGCGGTGTCGGTGTAGTGGCTCACCGCGTTGAACGTGAGCTCCACGGTCGCGCGCGCCGTCATGCGCCCGTTGAACGGGTAGTCCGCGCGGCGCACCGGGGCCACGCCCGCGAGGGCCACGTTGAGCGCCTCCAGCGACGTCAGCGAGCTCGGGGCGCGGCAGCGGTCGACGATGCGCTGAGCGATCGCGGAGGCGTCGTAACCAGAGCGCTGGTCCTCGACCTCGACGTCGACCTGGAGCACCGGCCGTCGGTCGCCATGGAGCGACGGCGTGAGCTCGGTGAGCGCGGTGGGCGCGTCATCGTCGTATTCCCACGCCGTCGCGTCGAGGCCCACCTGGGGGATGCTCACCCACTGGATGAGCACCAGCGCGGCGCCCGCGGGCACCACCGGGCGCGCGGCGTTGGCCTTCACGCAGAGGGCCACCGGGGCGCCGGTGAGGGTCGACAGCCAGGTGAGCAGGCCGGGCTCCAGGGTCGCGAGGTTCACGCGCCCTCCACGAGCCACGTCACCGAGGACCGGAGTTGACCCGTGTCCACCAGCGGCGTGCTGCTCTTCTTCTTCGCCACGGTCTCGGCGCTCAGCGCAGGCTCGATGCCCGCCGCGATGCGCTGCTGAATCCACCCCGCCACCTTCGCGCCGATGGCGTCGAGGGCGGGCTTGAGCTCGATGTCACCGGCCACCACCTTGGCGAGCAGCACGCGCTCCAGCCGGGCGATGTCGTCGGTCCTCTCGTCGATGGTGCCGCGGATGAACGACCGCGCCGGGATGCCCGCGCGGGGCGCGCCGAACTCGTGCACGGCGGCGACCTCGAGCAGCGAGAGCTTCCCCGTCGCCCCCTCGCGCTCCTTCTTGGGCGCGTCGGAGAGGATGCCCACGCGCACGCCGGCCTTCGTGGTCCGCAACGCGCGAATGCGCGCCACGAGGGCGTCAGCGCCGTTGTCGACCACGCGCACGCTCATGGACGCGCGAGCCTCGGCCCGCCGAAGCGGGCGCGTGCGAGGCGCTGGCGCTCTTCGAGGTAGGAGGTGCGGGCCTTGTCGTTGCCCTCCTGGCGCGCGGTCAGGCCACCCGGGCCCATCGCGAGGAGGTGGGCGGCGAGGAGCCCCTGCGCGGCGTCCGCGTCGTCCCCGAAGCCCGTGGTGTCGGTGCGCGTGAGGGCGGCGGCGAGCTTCGCCTCCACCAGCACGTCGCCAACGGCCACGAACTCGGGGTATTCGACGCGGAACGTCGCGAGGGACATCGCCACGATCAGCTCGCCTTCTGGCCCTTCGCGGGCTTCTCGCCGTCGACCACGGGGGCCTTCGGCGCGGTGAGCGCCTCGACCTGCGCGCGGAGCTCGGTGAGCTCGCGGTGGGCCTGCTCGAGGAGCTGGCCGCGGCGGTCGATCTCGGCCACGGCGGCGCGGAGCTCGCTCGCGGGCACCATGCCCTCGTCGGTCGACGGGAGCACGAGGCCATCCTCGCGCACGGGCTGCAGGAGCCCGGTCTTGAGCGCGATGGCCACGCCGGGGTTGTTGGCGTCGACCTCGCCCTGGGCGCCCGCGGCGACGCCGCAGACCTTGGCGGAGTGCGCGTTGCGGACGCGCACGATGTGGCGCTCGCGCTCCATCACGCGCACCCGTCCATGTACCGGGCGCTGCCCGGGTAGCGGAAGATGACGCCGCCCGCGCGGAGGTGGCAGAGCACCTTCCAGGCGAGGCCCTCCTGCTGGGGCGCGAAGGTCTCGAACTCCACGGGAACCAGCGAGCAGACCTTCTCCTCGCGGCGGGTGTAGGCCATGACGCGCGGCACGCCGCCCGCCCCGGCCGTCTCCAGAAGCTCCCAGGTGTCGACGGTGATGCCGGGACGATTCTTCTTGAAGAAGTCCATCGCGGTCACGTCGGTGTTGGGGATCAGCTTGCGCTGCGCGATCTCCTCCAGCGAGGGCGGCAGCAGGATCGCGTCGGCGCTCTCGGAGCCGCGGCTGTCGACGCGGATGTCACCGAGCATCGCCATGAGGTCCTGAGCGATCTCGGCGCCGTCGGTGCCCGCGTTCGACCACACGCCCGTGACGGGCGAGAAGGTGGGTACGCTGGCGTTGTTGAGCGCGCCGGTGATCCCGACGTCGCTGTCGCCGGTGGCGATGAGCACGTCAAGCTTGCGGGCGAGCACCTCACGCGCGGCCAGGGCGCGGCTGTCCTCGATGGACCGGCCCGCCATGAGCGACGCGCGGGCGTCCTGCAGGGTGTAGGCGTAGGAGTCGCCGTAGCTCTCCAGGCGCGCCTCGACCTCGCCGCTCTGCACGTCGACGCCGGGGAAGTCCGTTGCCCAGTTCGTGACGCGCTTGGCCTGGCCCGCGTAGTCCCGCACCTCGTAGAGGTACGTCCGCGCGCCGGGGTTGATGTCGCTCTTGACCGGGAAGAGCCGGGTGCCCTTGAGCTCCGGGTAGAGCTGGTCGAACGCGCGCGCGTCGATGTCGACGAGCTGGCGCGTGAGGATCGCCGTCTCGTTCGCGTCGAGGCGCTGCTCGGGCGGGAGCTTCGCGTTGATCGCGCCGATGACGCTCGCGTACTGGTCCTGACGAATGGATCGCTTCATGGTCGTTCCTTCAGCGCGACAGGAGTCGCAGGCCGGCCACGCCGGCGCCCGTGGTCTTCTCGATCCAGCGCGCACGGACGATCTGCGCGAGGTCGTTGGCGTCGACGGTCGCGCGGTAGTGCCCGCGGACCTCGTTGCCGGAGATCACCTGCCGCACGTAGACCGGCTTCGTAGGGTCCACGGCGGTCTCGCTCTGGACGTAGATCGCGCCCTCCTCGAGCACGCTCACCGAGTCGTCCTCGGCGTAGGCGCCCGGGGGCTTCGTCGCGTCGTAGAGCGCGACGCCCGCGAAGTGCTTGTCGAGGGGGCCGAGCTTCGCGCCGAAGCCGACGGTGTACGCGCCGCCGGTACCGCTCTGCGCGGGCACGTAGACCTCGGTGACGTAGCTGAAGAACTTGTTGCCCGTGAGGGTCGTGTTGCCCGCGTCGGGCATCACGAAGACCTCTTCCTGCGGCAGGCCGTTCTCGTCGAGGCCGCGCACGATCCAGGTCGTGAGGTCGAAGTTCGCGTTCGACGTCGCGGTGATGGTCACGTTGCGGGGCGGGTACATCTCGCCCTGGCCCAGCGCACCGTCGAGGCCCGTGGTGGTGATGCTGGTCGCGGTGGCCGCGGTGGCGCGCGACAGGACGATCCCGTCGGCGTCGGCCGCAGGGGGATCGGGGTACGCCTGGACACCATCTTCGGTGCCGGCGTCGATGTCGCGGAGCACGGGGGCTCCGGCGATCAGAGCGCCCAGGGCGCGGCGCGAGACGACGCGGAAGCCCTCGGCGGGGAGGGCGATCTGACCGGCGAAGCCGCCCGAGGGCGCCCGGTCGTAGGTGGCGAGCGAAGGAGCCATGGTCAGACCTTCCCGTTGACGGTGAGGGGAGCGCGCGAGGCGGCGTGCGTGCGGGCGCGGAGCTTCGCGCCCATGTCGTCGTCGCCGTCGGTCTTCACCGCGGCGGGGTTCTGCGGGTCGCGGCCGTTGGCGGCCGCGTTGGCGGCGCCCAGGGCGTCGTTGCGGGTCACCGTGGACACGGCCGCGACCGCGCCGCGGTACATGCCCTCGATGGCCTCGGCGCTCAGCGAGTCGAGCTTCACCGTGGGCAGCACCTTGGCGACCACGAGGCGCTTGATCTCCGCGGGCTTCTTGCCCGTGAGGGAGACCTCGGCCCCGAGCACCTTGGCGGCGTCGGCGCGCACGGTCTCGCGCACCGCGAGGGCAGCATCGAGCACCTCCTCGGAGGGCTCGGCGGGCTCGGCCTTCATGGCCTCCATCGCCTTCATCGCCGCACCGAGGGTCGCGACCTGCGTCAGCGCGTCGGTGAGCGCGGTCTGCAGCCCATCGATCTGCGCGCCCAGGGCGCCCATCTCGGCGTCCTTCTTCTGGATCTTCTCGTCGACGGCGCCCATGTCCTCGTCGAGCGCCATCTGGAGCTTCTTGTCTTCGCCCTCGGCCATGTCGAGGTGAACCTCGCGGCCGCGGAGCTTGATCGTCTTCTTCATCGTCGGGTCTCCCGCGGGCGCATCGACCCGCACTGCGACGGCCCCGCCATCGAGGCGCAGCCCCACATCACTGCCCGCGCGGCCCCAGCCCTCGGGCCCCAGCCCAACGTGGTTGTACCGGCGGTTGCGCTGCACGCGCTGGTAGCTCTCGCCCTCGGCGGTGACGCCCGGGGTCTCGTCGAGGTCGCAGACGTAGCCCGCGCTGGTGTCCTTGCGCTCGCCCGAGCGGATCCGCGCGCACTCCGCGGCGTCGTTCACCGTGAGAGTCGCCACGAGGTATCCGCCCTCAACGCGGGCGTCGTCGTGCACATGGCCCACGGCCACGTCGCGGTAGCTCTCGGCGGTGACGAGGCCGGGCGGGTGCAGGTCGGTCACCGTGGCGCCGCGCAGCGTGGCCAGCGAGTCCTCGGCCCCGAGCTCCTCGGCGGGCACGAGCTCGGCCCACTCCTTCCCCGCGGTGTCCCGGTAGCGCAGCACGCCCGCGCGCGCCACGGCGGCCTCGACGCGGAGACCTCCCTGGGGAGTCTCCACGACGCGGCGCAGCGGGGCGGCGGTGTCGAGTCGGAGCGCGGGCACGCCCCAACGGTGCGGGCGATCCGAGGGGCAGCGCTAGCCATCGCTGTGCCAGTGACCGGGACGGGGAGGATCAGTCGTCGAAGCCGGGGATCACGGGCACCGCGACACAGCGGCACTGGAAGTGGACCCCAGGGAGCCCGCGAGTGCCGCGGCGGCGGTCCACCACCGGGGGGTCGTCGTAGCGGTAGCGCCCACCCTCCAGCACCTTGTGGTCGGGGCGCACCCGCTCGTCGCGGGAGGTGCTCCACACGAACTCGGTGATGCCCGCGGCCTCGTGGCGCCGCTGCGTGACCTCCGCGTTGAGCTTGAGCACCTGGTCACGGGCGATGAGTTCGGCCCGCGAGCGGGTGACCTCGCCCATGTCGCGGATGCTCTTCGCCACCTCTTCGACGCGCGTGCCTGCGCCGGCGTCGTCGAGGATCGCCCGCACCCGCGTCACCTTGTCGGCCGCGAGGGAGCGGATCAGCGCCACGTTCTCGTCGCGGAAGGCCGCCATCACGGGCCCGAGCTCGGGCTCCGCGGTCGGGAGGTCGACGCCCAGGCTGGCCTTGAGCTGGCGCGCCCAGGCCTCCCGCGAGGCGGTGGCGGTGGCGCCGGAGATCTCCTGCAGCCGCGCCACGAAGCTCTTGCCCTTGAGCACCCGGCGCACGGCGGCCGCGGCCCGCGAGGCGGCGCTGCGACCCTTCGCGCGGGTGAAGGGCGGATCCCCGTCGGCGGCGTCGGCGCGAACGATCCCCTCGGCGCGCAGGGCATCGAGGATCGCAGCATCCATCTCCGCGCTGAGCTCTCGCAGGAGCTTGGTGTGCGCGACGATGGCGCCCGACGGCGGCGCGGGCGGTGGCACCTTCGGCCGACGACGCCTCGACGCCGCGGCCTCGGTGAGACGGCGGCGGAACGCGAGGAGCTCAGCGCGCGTCGTCACGGTCCGCGGCTTCCATCTGCCCGACGACCTTGCGCGCCCACGCGGAGCCCGCATCGCCACCCCACCCGTTCCACGCCTGCCACCCGGGGCCCTGCTCATCCCAGGTCGCGCCGCTCTTGTCGCCCTCGTGGCGGTCGAAGTAGGCCTTCATCCGGCGCACCGTCTCGGGGCTGAGCTTCGACCCGTTGGACAGGTCGCGCGCTCGTGCGATGCCCACCGGGGTCATGCCGCGCTGGCTCTCGGGCTTCTCGGCGCGCACCTCCAGCGCACGCTTCGCGGCCTTCTGCGCGCCCTCGGACGGGGTGAAGTCGATGTGGCTGTACTTCTGCGGCATCGCATCGCCGCGCGCCTCTGCAGCGCTGTCCAGGACCTCCGTGGGGTCGCCCTCGGCGGCGGGGACCGTGTCGCCCTCTTCGAGCACGTCGCCCTCCTCGGTGTCCGTCGGCGCCCGCGCGATGAGCCGCCCCACCACGAGCTCGCCCGCGCGGTTCTTCTCCAGCACCCGCGAGAGCATCCCGCGCACCCCGTCGCGAGACCGGGTGAGCTTCGCCACCTGCGCCTGTGCATCGGCGAGGGCCGCGGCGTGACCGGGCTCCGGGGTGGTGAAGAACGTGCGGCCTGTCTCGCCCATGACCGCCTCCGCGCGCTCGGGGGTGATCCCGAGGCCCGCGAGCAGCGAGAGCCCCGAGTCCCGCGGGATCTCGCGACCGGCCACCTTCGCCAGGATCGCGGCGACCTCCTCGTGGTCGAGGTCCCCGCCGCCCTCGCCCTGCGCCCCGGCCTCCATCGCGGCGCGGCGCGCGTCGAGGTCGACGATGGTGTCGGGGTTCCACCCGGCCTTCGGAAACCGGCTGAGCGCGATCTCTTCGGGCGTGAGCACCTGGGCGGTGATGTACGCCACATCGGTCGTGGCCTGCTTCGCGCGCAGCTCTGCCTTCTCCGCGTCGGTGAGCTGCCACAGCGGCGGGAACACCGGCGTGAGCGTCGAGGGGATCACCCCGCCCGTCGGCCCGTCGGCGGCGGCGCAGAGGATCCGCGCGAGGCGGGTGACCTGCGGCGCGAGCACCGACTGCTGCTGCGTGCGGACGCGGTCGTAGAACCAGCGAATGTCGCTGTCGCCCGTGGCGCTCAGCCCCGCAGGGGCCTGCCCCATGAGGATCGTGACCGGGATGCGCGCGGCCCCTGCGAGGAGGAGCGCGAACTTGTCGAGGGTGTCGGGGTAGCCGCTCAGCGCGCCCGAGTCCACGCGCTCGTAGCTCTCGGTATCGGCGTCGACGAGGATGCTCTTCGCGACGCTCTTGCTCATGTCGAGCGTCTCCATGCGCGTCTTCAGGTCGCCCCGGCGATCCTCCGACATGAGCTCGAAGAGGTCCTTTACCTTGAAGACGCCCTGGCTGCCGTCCTGCAGCAGCTCGCCCACCGCCGCGAAGGTCGCGTTGAACTGCTGGAGCTTGTCGTAGACCCTCTGGAGCTCAGACACGCCCCAGCCCTGGATCTGCGCGCGCCGTCGCGCGGTGGTCCTCGCGCCGTAGAAGCGCAGGAGGCGCGAGGCGTGCACCTCGCGGGTGTCGGTGCCGCCGCCGCCGCCGGTGCGGGCGAGACGGTAGACCTCCACGTCGCCGAAGCTCTGCGAGAGCGGGTCCGTGACCCAGCGCGCGGGGGTGAGGTCGAGGCGCTCCAGCACGGTCAGGAAGCGCACGCTGCGCACGCTCGCGAGGTCCAGCGGCTCGCGCGGATCGCGCCCATCGTCGGCGCCCACGAACACCGCGCCGCCGCCGTAGAGCCGCCCCCAGCACCACGCCTCGTTGAGCCGTTGGCGCGCGCCCAGGCGCTCCAGGGCCGAGGCCAGCGCGGCGTCAGCGGCCTCTTCGCCCGTGGTCACCGAGAAGCCCTGACGGAGCGCCTCGTCGGGCACGCAGTCGATGATCGCCGCCGCGAACCCGTCCTGTTCGTACAGGGCCTGCAGGGTCACGTCGGGGAGGATGTCGCGCGCGGTGAAGGTGAACGCGCCCGCCTTCGAGCTGGTGCCGCCCACGCCCGTCAGCACGTTGAGCCAGGAGTCCACGCGGAGTGCCGCGCCGAGGAGTCGAGAGAGCATGATGGTCAGCCTTTCCGAATCGCGGCCATCGCCGCTGCGAACCGCTGCGCCAGCCTCGGCGCCGCGTGGTTGAGGAACTGGGTCATTGAGTCCACCTGGTCGTCGTGCATCGCGCGCGGGAACGCCTCGCACTCTGCGATGAAGCCTGCGACCCACGGAGCGCCCCGGCGCCCATCGGGATACACAGCGTCGGTCTCGTGCGGCACGAACACGTTGCCGCCCGCCACGAGCCCCTGGATCGCGTTGGCGCGCGCCTCCTTGCCGCCCTCGGGTTCCACGAGCACGAGGCCCGGCACGTCGCGCTTGAGGGCGTCGACCACGGCGCTGCCGTTGGCCTTGTCCTCCACGAGGGTCTTGTGCGCCTTCGGGTAGGCCGCACGCATTGCGACCAGCGCGGACACGGTCCCGGTGAACGACAGCCGCTCGCGCCGCTGGTCCACGAGGTAGAAGTTCGCGCCCTGCTGGTACCAGACCTGCAGCACCACATAGCTGCCGTCGGTAGTGACCTTGAAGGTGCAGTCGACCGACAGGCACCAGGTGCCGCCGGGGGGCAGCTCGGTCCACCGCTTGAACCACGAGCCCTTGAAGGTGCCGCCGCCGGCGGGCGCGGGTCGCTGCTGGAGCTGCGCTGCGGCGCGCGTCGGCCCCAGCGTCGTCTCCAGCCGCACCACCTCGGCCTCGGGCACGCGGGCAGGGCAGAGCAGTTCGCCCTCAGCGGTGCGCGGGTCGCGCGGGTAGCGGCTGGGGTGCGCTCGCTCGAAACGCATCGGGAGGCAGAGCACGGTCGCGCCCGCCCGCTTGAACTCCGTCGTCAGGTCGCGCTCGTGCACGCGCTGCATGATCAGGAAGCGCCCGCTCGTCGCGTGGTCGCGGTAGCGCGACGGCATCGTGCCGGTCCACCACTCCAGCACCGCGTCGAGCTCGGTGCCGCTCGATGCTGCTGCGCCCTGGGGGTCAATGGGGTCGTCGACGCCCACGGTGTCTGCGTGGTCGCCCGTGACGCTCCCGCGGACCGTCGCCGAGTAGCGCATGCCGCCCGCGGTGGTGAAGTACACCCCGGCCGCGGTCGAGGCGGTGCGGTCTTCGGGGATCCGCACGCCAGGCCAGCGGTCGCGATACCAACGGCCGTTGACCAAGGTGCGCATCTTCCGGGCGTCGCGCAGCAGAAGCCGCTCGGAGTAGCTCGCCATGATCCAGCGGTGCGACGGATCGTTGCCCGGCCCCCACACCCACGCCGGATAGAGCACGCTCGCGGTGATGGACTTCGACATGCCGGGCGGCACGTTGATGACGAGGTCGCGGATCTCGCGTTTGTGCAGCGCCGTGAGGTGCTCGCACATCGCGTCGAGGTGCCACCCCCAGGTGAGCGCGTGCGGGTCCACGAGGCGCCACGCCTCCCGCACGAACCCCGCGAAGCCCTTGCGGCGGATCCATTCCCGGTCCGCGCCGACGCGGTCGTCGAGTGGGTCGAGGATCACCCTCGCACGCCCTTTCGCTCCCGGATCGCCTGGGCGGCGCGTAGTGTCTCGAGCTCGTCGTCGGTCAGGTCGGAGTAGTCATGCGACTCCGCGGGCATCTCGACGCGCTCGGTCTTCGGGAGCCCGCCGCGGTCTGCGATCGCCACCGCCGCCTTGAGCCGCACGTTCGGGTCGTCGCAGTCGATGAGCTCTGCCAGCGTGTCCACGGCGCGCGCGGTGAGCGCTCCGAGGCGCTTCTCTGCCGCGATGAGGGCGCCCTGGCGGACGCTCGCCAACTTCTCCCCGAAAGACCTGATTTCGCGCTGGCCTTCGTCGGAGTCGCGCCACGCGATCACGGTGTCGGGCTTCACCTTGAGTGCGCGCCCAACGGCTCGGATGCCCACGCCAGACGCCAGCAGCTCGTAGGCTTTGAGGCGCCGAGGGTGGACAGACCGTCCCGATTCGTCTCGATCTGTACCGCTCACCGCACCTCCATCAGCGCGGCCAGGAGTTGCGTGCGGGTCCGCTCGGGCAGGGCGCGCGCCCACGCCGCGAGCGCATCGTGGTCGTCCCACCGCGACCGCGTCGGCGGCAGCGGGAGGCCCTCGCCGCTGAGCTTTCGGTAGCAGGTCCTGCACAGGCCCCGACGCGTCTCGGTCGGCGCCACCATGTGCCCGCACGTCGCGAGCACCAGCTCGGGGGCATCCTTCGTCTCGGTCATCGTCACGCCACGCTCCCCTCGATCTGCACCCGCACGGCGTAGCCCCGGGCGACCTCGCCACGGACCTCCCACCGCACGCTCTCGCTGCCGTCGTCCACGCCCAGCCACGCCGCGACCGCATCGCGGCACCCCTTCGCGCTCGCGGTCCGGTTGTCGTCGTCCATCGGCCGCGGCCCGACGCGCGTGATGGTCACCCGCCACGGTCCCGCGGGCGGGGTGATCCCCCGCAGGGCGGCCGTCACCACCTGGTGCTCGCGCCGGCGCCGACGGGCCACCACCTGGGGGTGCAGCCGGGCATTCGGGGTGAGGTCCAGCCGCAGCCCCTTCGCGACGAGGTCGACGCGCGGCCCGTTGCGCTGGGCGTGAGCCTCCACGAGCTCGCCGCGCTTGCGGACCTTCGCCACCGGGGCCGCGAGGTGCGGGTTGATCCGCTCCAGCCGCGCCCACTGCTCGGGCGTGAGCGACTCCCGCACGGCGGCGAGGGTGCAGGCGCGGGTCACGCTGCCACCGCCCTGCGATGCGCCGCGAGGATGGCCCGCCCGGTGGTCTCTCGGATCGCCCGACGTTCGCGGCCTGCGCAGAGCACCACTGCGCGGTCAAGACCGACGCCCCGGGGCTCGTCTTCGCAGAGCACGCGGAGCAGCCCGAGCATCGCGCCGAGGGGCTCCGCGTCCGCGCGCACGGCCTCCCACA
>JBILLI010000643.1:0-4458 GCA_044376155.1 Polyangiales bacterium | reverse complement strand
TTCGCGAGGTCGGTAGCGTAGCGCGTGGAGCGCGAGTCGTTGGGCGAGGTGGTGAAGCCCACCTGGTTGTTCACCACGATGTGCACGGTGCCACCCGTGGCGTAGCCCTCGAGGTTCATGAGGTTGAGCGTCTCGGCCACCACGCCCTGCCCGATGAACGCCGCGTCGCCGTGGATCAGCAGCGGCACCACGCGCCGGCGCTCGGTGTCGCCGCGGCGGTCTTGCTTGGCGCGCACGCGGCCCTCGACCACCGGGTTCACGAACTCCAGGTGCGAGGGGTTGAAGGCGAGCGAGAGGTGCACGCTGCGCCCGCTGTCGGTGCGCCGGTCGGTGGAGTACCCGAGGTGGTACTTCACGTCGCCGCGGCCCATGTTCTTCTCGGGGTGCTTGTCTTCGAAGTGCGCGAAGATGTCCTGCGGGCTCTTCTGCAGGATGTTGCAGAGCACGTTGAGGCGCCCGCGGTGCGCCATGCCCAGCACCATCTCCTCGACCCCGTGGTCGCCGCAGCGCTCGATCAGCAGGTCGAGCAGCGGGATCAGCGCCTCGCCGCCCTCCAGCGAGAAGCGCTTCTTGCCGAGGAAGTTCGTGTGCAGAAAGGTCTCGAAGATCTCCGCATCGAGGAGCCGCGAGAGGATCCGCCGCTGGGCCTCGGCGCTCAGCGCGAGGCGGTTGAGCGTGGGCTCCATGCGCTCGAAGAGCCACTGGCGCTGGGCCTCCTCTTCGATGTGCATGAACTCCACGCCGATGGCGCGGCAGTAGGTCTCCTCCAGGCGCGCGATGAGCTCGCGCACGGTGAGCTCCGCGGGGCCCGCGAGGTTGCCCGTGGGGACCACCGTGTCGAGGTCCTGCGGGCGCACGTCGAAGTTCTCGGGCGCGAGCTCCCCCCGGGAGGGCGGCGTGAGGCCCAGGGGATCAAGCTGCGCGCCGAGGTGCCCCCGGCTGCGGTAGGTGTTGATCATCCGCTGCACGCTCTGCGCGAGGCTCTGCTGCGCGAGGACCGTGGGCGAGAGCGCCGGGGCGGTGGGGGCGTGGCCGTTCCCGTGGCCGTTCGTGGCGGCGCCGTCGCGCGCCTCGAAGAGCTTGCGCCAGCGCTCGCTGACGCTGCCGGGGTTCTCCTGCCAGCGGAGGTGCAGCTCCTCCACGAAGCCTTCGTTGATGCCGAATTCCTGACTCATGCTTGCGGCTCGACTCCTGCGTCGCAGCGTTGGGGCGCGTTGCTCGGGGGCGCGGATGGTAGTGCCACTCCCCCCAGAGGCGCCAGTGCGTGAACGGCACGAAGCGCCCCGGCGTCAGCCGCCGAGCCGGGTGAGCAGCGCCGCGGGGGAGAGCACCTCGAAGCCCAGGTCCACGGGGTAGTGCCGGGCGTTGCCCGTGAGCACCGCGTCGGCGCGGGCGGCGAGGCAGAGGTCGACGAAGATCCGGTCGCCCTCGTCGAGCAGGGCGAGGGTGCTGGTCGGGGTGCCCTCGACCCGGTGGGCGAGGTCGAGCAGGGCCCCCAGCAGGGCCTCTCTCCGCGCGGCCTCGACCTGGCGAAACTTCGGCCGCGCGAGCACCTCGCGGTACTCGGCCTCGACCCGCGCGTCGACCACCACGCGCATCCCGGCCTGCGCGCGCACCGCGGCGAGGCAGAGGTCAGGCGTGCGGCCGGGGTTCAGCAGCGCCGAGACCAGCACGTTCGTGTCGACCACCAGGATCACGCGCTCCCAGCGATACCACGCCCGCGCTACCCTCCGCCCCGTGGACCCCCGCGCCCGCCGCCCCTCCTCCTTTGAGCACCTCGACCGTCGCATGCGGGTCTTCGAGACCGCCCACGACCACTGCGTGTTGCCCGGGGTGCACATCGTCGTGCGCATCGACGGGCGGTCGTTCTCGCACCTCACCCGCGACGTGCTGGCCATCACGGAGCCCTACGATCCCCGCATGCGCGACGCGATGGTGACCACCCTGGAGCACCTCATGGCCCGCTGCGGGTTCTCCACGGTGTACGGCTACACCCAGAGCGACGAGCTCTCCCTCCTGCTGCGCCGCGACGAGGCGGCCTTCGGGCGCAAGGAGCGCAAGCTGGTCTCGGTGCTCGCGGGGGAGGCCAGCGCGCGATTCTCCCTGGCGATGGGCGTTCACGGGGCCTTTGACGCGCGGGTGTGCCAGCTCCCCCGCGACGAAGACGTGGTGGACTACTTCCGCTGGCGCCAGGAGGACGCCCACCGCAACGCCCTCAACGGCCACTGCTACTGGCTGCTGCGGGGGCAGGGCCTCACCGACGCCGAGGCCACCCGACGGCTCAGCGGGGTCTCGGTGCCCGCGCGCAACGAGCTGCTCTTTCAGCACGGGGTGAACTTCAACGAGCTCCCCGCGTGGCAGCGCCGGGGCATCGGCGCCCGCTGGCGCGAGGTCACCGAACCCGCGGTCGACCCGCGCACCGGCGAGGCCACCACGGCCACCCGCCGGACGCTGCTCATCGACGCCGATCTGCCCATGAAGGACGACTACGACGTCCTCCTGCGGGAGATGCTCGGCGGGCCCTGAGGGAAACCCCTAAGCGGCAGGTTGGTCCGACGCTTGAGCGGACGTGCTGTGAGGGGTAGCGTTAAGCCCGAGGCGAGCGCTGTGACCAAGGCCCGATACGAAATCATCCGGCAGATCGCGTCGGGAGGAATGGCCGAAGTCCTGCTCGCGCGCCGCGACGACCCGGGCGGTCGGTCGGAGCACGTGGTGCTCAAGCGGGTGCTCCCGCACCTCTCCAGCGAGGACGCGTTCCTCGAAATGTTCGGCCGCGAGGCGCGGCTCGCGTCGGAGCTCCGGCACCCCAACATCGTGCAGGTGTTGGATGTCGGCGAGATCGACGGGCTGCCCTACATCGCCATGGAGCGTCTGGATGGGGCCGACCTGCTCCGTCTGCTCCAGCAGTGCGCGGTGAAGCGGCAACCCCTGGGCACCGCCGCGGCCCTCGCCGTGGTCGCCGCCGCCGCGCGGGGCCTCGGGTACGCCCACCGGGCCCGCGGTCGCGACGGCCGGGCGCTGCGGATCATCCACCGCGATGTCTCCCCCCACAACCTCTTCGTCACCCGCGACGGCGGGGTGAAGCTCCTGGACTTCGGCATCGCCAAGAGCGCCGCCCACGTCGGGCTCACCGGCACCGGGCAGGTGAAGGGCAAGATCTCGTACATCGCCCCCGAGCAGATCCGCGCGCAGCCCATCGACCACCGCTCGGACCTCTGGTCCCTGGGCGTGGTGCTCTGGGAGGCGGTGGCGGGGGAGAAGCTGTTCACCCGCGACAACGACGCCGCGACGCTCCACGCGATCCTCTCCGACCCGGTGCCGTCGCTGCGCCGCACCGAGGCGCCAGGGCTCGACGAGCTGCTCAACGCCGTGCTCCAGCGCGACCCCGACCACCGCATCAACACCGCGGAGGAGATCGCGCAGTACCTCGACGCGATCCTCGCCACGATGCGGGTCTCCCAGCCCGAGCGGATCATCGCCCAGCGCGTCGCCTCCCTCGTGCCCGCGACCGACCCCGCGAAGGATTTCGCCCGACCCGTGGCGTCTCGCCCCGCGGAGGTCATCCTCGCGAGCTCCCGCCCGATGCAGCGGCCCGCGGCGCGGCACGACACCCATCCCCCGGCGACCTTCGACGAGCCCACCCAGACCGAGGTCTCGGTCGACGAGGGGGAGCGCACCACGGCGAGCATGTCCGTGCCTGACGACGAGCACACCGTCGCCATCGCCATTCCCCCCGAGGACTTCGCCGCGTTTCGCCCCTCGTCGGGCCCCGTGGCGCGGCACCCCCGGCTCCCGCTGGAGGAGCCCGCCACCACGCCCGCGCGCCGCGCGATGACCATGTCCATGCCGCCCATCGCGCGGCAGAAGAGCGACCCCGCGCGCACGGGGCCCCGTCCCGCGCCGACGCTGCCGCCCGAGCGCGGGGGCATGCGCCAGCCGACGCTCCCGCCCGACCGAAACAGCCGCCCGTCGCGTGAACCACCGGGCCCACCGCCGTCGCCGTCCCGCCCGCCTCCGCCGCAGGCCCGCCCCGCGTCAGGCAGCGCGCCCCCGGCCCGTGCGAGCCTCGCGCCTCCTGCGCCGTCTCCTCCGCCCCGGGCGGAACCCCCGCCCCCCGCCTTCGCGCCCCCGGCGACCGCCGCCCCCATGCACGCTGCGCCGTCCCCGGCAGCCCCGTCCCCGGCTCCGCGTCCCGCGGCTCCACCCGCCGACGACCCCTTCGGCCCGACCCCCTTTGGTCCTGCGCCGACGACCGTTCCGATGACCGCGCCAATGACCGCGCCGTTGATCGCGCCGGTGATGGCGCCGTCGATGCACCCGCCGCACTCCTTCGCGCCGATGTCGGCGTCAGGGGCACCCGCGCCTCGCGGCGACACGCTGGCGGCGGCCGAGATCCCTCGAGGATTCTCGGTTCCGCCGAAGAAGTCGAGTGGCCGCGGCGCCACCTGGATGGTGCTC
>JBILLI010000093.1:0-15763 GCA_044376155.1 Polyangiales bacterium | reverse complement strand
GCTGCGGGCTGATGGGATGTGAACGCGACACCGCGCAGCGCTCCCCTGGGGACGTTCCATCTCATCCGCCCGCGAAGCGGGCATTCCCTTGGCTGCCGTGGGCTTCAGCCCGCGGCCGCACGCGCGCGATCCGCGCCGTGAGATCAGAGCAACGAGGAGCACTTCCGATGGGCGCCGCGCACTTCCTCCTCGCGCACTTCGGGCCCCCTGCCTTCGGAGAGGCGATCGACCCCGGCGACACGCCCGCTCGTCACGCCTGGTCCCACGCACATCGACACGCTGCGCTTCCTTGAGTACCGCTCCGCGCGGGCGATGAAGGTTCCCGAGACCGAGCGCGAGGCCGTGAACCGTGTGGGGCGCCTCCGTGGATGGCTCTTTCGCGCGTCGCAGCGCCCCGCGGGCCACGAGCACCTCGTGACCACGCAGCGCTACGCCCACGCCACCGAGACCGACCTCCGGGCCGCCGTCGCGCGGCATCGGGGGTTCACGAACGGTAACGTCCGCGGTAACAGGACGGTAACGGCCCGAGGAATCGGGTATACTGCTTCCGTCTCAGCACCCCGAAAGCAGCGTGGTGTCGAGGTCTTAGAGGAGTGGCCGAGTGGTCGAAGGCAGCGGTTTTGAAAACCGCCGATCCCTCACGGGATCCAGGGGTTCGAATCCCTTCTCCTCTGCTAGTTTTCCAGTGGTTTTCGCGCTCCCCGACGGAGAGCCACCGCCTGCCCCCCAGGATCCCGGCTCGGCAACACGCGCATCGCGGGACACCTCCCGCATGCCGCGCGCGCAGCGGAACCAACCTCGCGGCTCCCCCCACACCCCACCGCGTGTGACGTGCGCGCCCCGAGCGCTTCGGACCCGTCTCGACAACGGAAGCATCCGCGCGCGCGTCGCGGCCACCTGCGTGGTGTCCCGCCTCCCCCCATTGCCGCGATGCGTGCGTTGCGCGCACGATCGCGCCTGAGACGCACAGAGGGTCGCACGCCTCGCACGAAACGGCGTGACGCGCCCCCCGCGCGTCGGCCCGCGAGGTGGTCTACGGTGCGCGGGTGCTGCCCTCTCGACGACAGGTCCTCTCCCTCGGCCTCGCTGCCCCGCTGGCGGCCTGCACGCCCCGCCCCGTGACGCGACTCGCGCCGCCCGACGACGAGGTCCCCGCCTCGCTGCGCGCCCACGACGACGCGCTGGAGCGCGCCATGGGCGCACACTCCCTCGCCGAGTGGCACGCCTACACCCAGGAGGGCGCCGCGCCCGAGGGCGGCCTCGCCGCGCTGCAGGTGGCCGAGCACGCGCTCTTTCAACGCGTGCGCCCCGAGGCCGAGCGGGCGCTGCGCGACGCGCCCGAGGGCTCCCGGGCCCACCGCGCGGCGACGCTCTGGCTCCGCGGCGCGCGGGGGCTCGCGCTGGTGGGTGACCCCGAGACCTCACGCCTCGCGCACGAGCTCGAGGCCCGGCTCAACGAGCACGCGTTCCGTCGGGGCGAGCGCAGCCTCACGCGCGCCGAGGTGCGGCGCATGGCGGGGGACGCGCGCAGCGACGCGCGGCGCGAGGCCATGATGCTCCAGAGCCAGGCGCACCTCGCCGTGGCCGACGTGGCCCGCGCGCTGCTGCAACGACGTCACGCCGTGGCGCGCGCGCAGGGGGTGGCGTCGTGGGGCGACGCGATGCTCGAGCTCCGCGGGATCTCCCCCGCGCGCTGGGACGCCCTCGACCGCGACCTCGACGCCGGCACCCGCGAGGCCCATCAACGTCGCCTCGACGACGGTCGACGCGCGCGCGGGCTCACCGACCTCGCGCCCTGGGACCTCACCTACGTGCTCGCCGAAGACACCTCCTGGGCCGACGCCGCGCTCCCCGCCGACGACGCCCTCGCGCGGGTGCGACGGGTCCTCGCGGGCTGGGGCTTCGACACCGAGAGCCCCCCCGTGCGCGTGCTCGTGCGGGAGTTCGCCTTCGGCGGGCAGACCCTGTCGATTCGCGTGCCCGACGACGTGCGCACGGTGCTGCGGACCCAAGCGGGCTTCGGGTTTCACCGCACGCTGCTGCACGAGCTCGGGCACGCCATGCAGGCCACGCGCACCACCGTGCCCGAGGCCATCTTCAAGGGCTACGAGTGGGTGCCGGGGATCTCCTCGCCCGGCTTCGACGAGGGCATGGCCGAGACCTTCGCGCTGCTCTTCGAAGACCCCGCGGTGCTGCACACGCACGGCGGACTCGACCCCGAGGCGTGCGCGCGGCTCCTCGCCATCACCCGCCGCCAGCGCGTGAGCTCGCTGCGCGCCACGCTCGCCGCGGTGGCCTTCGAGCGCGCCGCCCTCGCCGACCCCGCGCAAGACCTCGACGCCCTGCAGCGCGCGGTGCTCTCGCGATACCACGGCGTGGCGCACGGCCCCGACGCGCCGCCCACCTGGGCGAACACGCCCTTCCTCGCGACCTATCCCATGTACCAGCAGAGCTACGTGCTCGCGGCGCTGGTCTCGTCGCAGGTGCACGCCTCGCTGCGCGCGCGCTTCGGGGAGCGCTGGTACACCCCCGAGGGCGCGTCCTACGTCGCCCGCACGCTCTTCGCGCAGGGCGAGCGCGTGCTCTGGGAGCAGCGCATCGCCGAGAGCACCGGCCGCCGCCTCGACGCCCGGGACCTCCTCGCGCGCCTCGCGGTGTGACTCACCCGAGCACGAAGGTCGCGAGGTAGTCGATCACGAAGACCCCCGTGGCGCTGGCCACCACGGCGGCGTTCACCGCGCGTCCCACACCCGGCGCGCCGCCCGTGACGGTCATGCCGAAGTGGCAGCTCGCGAGGGCGATGACCACGCCGAAGAGCACGCTCTTGATGAGCCCGGTGGCGAGGTCCCACACGCGAATGGTCTCGAGGAAGCCGTTCGCGAAGGTCGCCACGCTCACGCCCAGGAGCCCCTTGCCGCAGAGCGCCGCGCCCAGCAGCGCGAGGGCGTCGCCGTAGACCGTGAGCACCAGGAGCATCGAGACCATCGCGAGGACCCGCGGGAGCACGAGGTACGACAAGGGGTCGATGGCGAGGGTCTCGAGCGCGTCGATCTGCTCGGTGACGCGCATCGTACCGAGCTCGGCGGCGTTGTTGGCGCCCACGCGCCCGGAGAACATCAGCGCGATGAGAATCGGCGCGACCTCACGCAGCGTGGCGAAGCCCGCGCCCCACCCGAGCAGCCCCTCGGCGCCGTAGCGGCGGATGATCACCCCCGCCTGGATCACCATGATCGCGCCCGTGAAGAGCGCGGTGACGGCGACGATGGGCAGCGAGCGCACGCCCGCGCGGTGCAGGTTGCGCGCGAGCTCGGGGCCGTCGACGCGGGGCGGGACCATGCGTCGCGCGAGGCGCCCCGCGAGCAGCGCGATGCCGCCGACGGTGCGCGCGAGGTCGAACACCGCGCGACCGGTGCGCGCGGCGAGGCTGTCGCGCTCGTCGCTCACGGCGCGGAGACCGTATCGCGACCGTGCGAAATCTGCACGCGCGCTGCGGGGCGAGGCCCGGGCACCGCGGGCGCGGCGTGCGGGATGGCGTTCTGCCCCGCATTGACGCCGCCCCCCGCGGGCCGCTACGCGAGGGGGGATGAAATACCGCACCCTCGGCCGCACCGGCCTCGTCGTCTCCGAGATCTGCTTCGGCACCATGACCTTCGGCGGCGACGGCTTCTGGCGCGTCGTCGGCGCGCAGGATCAGTCCACCGCCGACCTCCTCGTGCGCCGCGCCTTCGACGGCGGCGTGAACTTCTTCGACACCGCGGACGTGTACGCCAACGGGCTCTCCGAGCGCATCCTCGGCGAGGCCGTGCGGCGCAACGGCCTGCGCCGCGACGAGGTGGTGATCGCCACCAAGGTCCACGGGCGGGTCTCCGACCTCCTCGCCCCCGAGGCCACCGACGCGCAGCGCGCCGAGGCCGACCGTCGGAGCCGCGCGAAGAACGTGAACGGGCTGTCGCGCAAGCACATCCTCGACGGCATCGACGCCTCCCTCACCCGCCTCGGGATGGACCACGTGGACCTGTACCAGATCCACGGGTACGACCCGCTCACGCCCCTGGAGGAGGTCGTCGAGGCCCTCGACGCGGTGGTCCGCGCGGGCAAGGCGCGCTACGTGGGGCTGTGCAACCTCGCGGCGTGGCAGACCGCGAAGGCCCTGGGCATCGCCGAGCGCCGCGGCCTCGCGCGCTTCGCGTCGATGCAGATGTACTACTCCCTCGCGGGGCGCGACATCGAGCGCGAGGTCGTGCCCCTGGCGCAGAGCGAGGGGCTCGCGATCCTCCCCTGGAGCCCCCTCGCGGGCGGCCTGCTGTCGGGCAAGTTTCGCCGCGACGTCGCCTCGCCCGAGGGCGCACGCCGCGCGAGCTTCGACTTCCCCCCCGTGGACCGCGCGCGGGCCTACGACTGCATCGACGCCATGACCCCGATGGCCGAGGCCCGCGGCGTGAGCGTCGCGCGCATCGCCCTCGCGTGGATGCTCCACCGCCCGTCGGTCACCAGCGTCATCATCGGCGCGAAGACCGAGGCGCAGCTCGTTGACAACCTCGCCGCGACCGAGGTCTCGCTGACCGACGCCGAGCTCGTCGCCCTCGACGCCGCGTCGGCCCTGCCGTCGGAGTACCCCGGCTGGATGCTCGACCGCCAGGGCAGCGACCGCCTCGGCCAGGTCACCCCGCGTCGTTGACGGCGTCGCTCAGCCCAGCAGCCGCTTGCGCGCGGCCGCGGTGACGTGCGGCGGCGCCCCCACGCCCTTCGCCATCTGCCGCAGGGGCTCCGTGGCGACGTACTGCACCGCGCGCGCGGCGACCTCCTTCGGGGTCTTGGGGTTGCGCGCGAGCGCCTCGGCCACCGCGGCGCGGCCCAGCCAGTCGCTGCGCCCGGCGATGAACTCCAAGAGGTCCGCCCCCGCCTGCGGGCTCTTCGCGATGGCCACCACCTCCTCGATGGTGAGGTGCGGGTTCTTCAGCACGTTCACGTGCAGCGAGCGGTTCTTGTCGCGCAGCACCGCCCCGCGGTCGTCGCGGTCGCCGTGCAGCGCGAGGCGGATCTTCTCCGTCGTCGGCAGCTCCTCCCACGGCTTCTTCGCGGCCCCGGGGGGCGCCACCGCAGGGCGCCCGTCCCACCAGTCGTGCACCGCGTCGCGGTCGTCGTTGTACGCGCCCGAGAGCCCCGCGAGCACGGCGTTGGCCACCGCGGGCGGCACCGTCACGGCTGTCGCCTCGCCCGGCATCGCCGCGAGCACCTCGCCCTCGTAGCGGTGCTCCTGCCCGTCGGGGGTGATCAGCACCACGGGCACCTTCGCGCCGTAGAGCACCCCCGCGGGCGGCGCCGCGCGCACCAGGAGCCCGCCGCGGGCGAGCTGCTCGGCGTGGTCGCGCCGCGCGTCGTCGAGTCGGTACCAACGCAGCCGCAGGGTGTTCACGCCGCGTGACGGTAGCGCGCTTTCGAGGCGCCGCGGTGACATCCGACAGGTTGTGGCCAACAGACGGGGTTGTGTGCGAAACCCGCGCGTGGAGGATACCCGATGAACTTCTGGGACCGCACCTGGGCCCTGACCCGCATGACCTTCGACGTGATCAAGAAGGACAACGAGATGCTGCTGTTCCCGCTCCTGGCAGCCATCTGCTCGGTGCTCTTCAGCGTCGCGATGCTCTTCCCCACCGTGATCACCCACCTGCTGAACGATGGGGGTTCGTTCGTGTGGGGGCCGCTGCAGCTCGCGGCGACCTTCGCGACCTACTTCGGCCTCGCGTTCATCACCACCTTCTTCAACACCTGCGTGGTCTACACCACCCGCGTGCGGCTCTCGGGCGGCGACGCGACCTTCGGGCAGAGCGTCTCCTTCGCGTTCTCGCGCATCGGGCGGATCATCTCCTGGAGCGCCCTCGCGGCCTCCGTGGGCCTGCTGCTGAGCATGCTCGAGAACGCCGCGCGCAACGCCAAGGGCGTGGGGTCCATCCTGCTCTCGATCCTCCGCGGGCTCCTCGCCACGGCGTGGAACGTGGTGACCCTCTTCGTCGTGCCCGCGATGGTCTATCAAGACCTCGGGCCCATCGACGCCATCAAGTCGTCGATGGACACCCTGCGCAACACCTGGGGCGAGAGCCTCGCGCGGCACTACGGCATGGGCCTCGCGAGCTTCTTGTTCACCCTCCCGGGCATCCTCGGCGGGGTGCTCATCGTCGTCGCCATGGGCAGCGGTCTCCCGGTGGGCGTCGGGGTCGCGATGCTCGCGGCGGTCGGTCTGTACATCCTCGGCGTGGCGCTGGTGTTCAACGTCGCCAACGCGGTCTTCAACACCGCCCTCTACCACTACGCCACCAGCCGCCAGGTGCCCGCGGGCTTCTCCCCTGAGGTGCTCCAGGGCGCGTTCACCCAGTCCCACGCCTGACCCGATGCCCCCCGTCGCCGAGGACCTCCGCCGCGCCCTGCAGGTGCTGCTCCCGGCGATGGACCTCGTCCACGCCCGCGACGCCAGCGCCCCCTGCGAGGCCCGCGGCTGGGGCGACTTCCTCACCGACCTCGACGACCCCGCGGTCACCTTCGCCGAGTCCCACGGCCTCGCCGCGCTGCTCGCCCGCACGCCCGACGCGCCCCGCGACCTCGCCGACCTCGCCCGCGACGTCACCGCCCTGCGCGGCCTCGCGCCGCCCCTCGACGACGTCCCCTCGCCGCCCCTCACCGCGCCGAACATCAAGGCGCGCAAGGGAATGCAGCTCGACGCGCTGCTCCGCGCGCTGCGCCCCATGGCCCTGCGCGCGGCCCGGGTGGTGGACGTGGGCGCGGGCAGCGGGCACCTCACGCGCCTCGCGGCCGCGCGCTTCGACGCCGACCCCATCGGGGTGGAGCGCGACGCCGACCGGGTCTCCTTCGCCCGCGCCCTCGCCGCGGGCACCCGCGCGCGCTTCGAGCACCGGGATGTCTTGTGCGAGCCCCTCGCGCTGCGGCCCGACGACCTCGCCGTGGGCCTGCACGCGTGCGGCGCCCTCGGGGATCACCTCGTCGCCGAGTCCGCCGCCGCGGGCGCGTCGGTCGCGCTGGTGTCGTGCTGCCTGCAGAAGATCCCGGGCGAGGTCCGGGAGGCGCGGTCGTCGCAGGGCCGCGACGCGGGTCTCTCGCTGCCGCGGGTGGTGCTCGGGCTCTCCAACGTCAGCGAGCGCGCCGAGGGGGTCGAGGCCACCGTCGCGCAGAACCTCGCCGCCCGCGAGGCCCGCCACGCCCTCGCGCACCTTCTCGCGGGACGCGGACTCACCGTCACCGCCGCGGAGGCCATGCGCGGGGTGAACCGCCGACGCGCGCAGCAGGGACTCGACGCGCTCGCGCACGCCGCCCTCACCGCACGGGGATTGCCCCCGGCGACGCCCGCGGAGCTCCGTGAGGCCCGTGACGTCGCGGCGCGGTCCTTCGCCCTCACCCGGCGGCTCTCGCTGCCGCGGTCGATGCTCGCGCGGGCGCTGGAGCTCACCGTGGTGCTCGACCGCGCCGCGGCGCTGGAAGAGGCCGGGCGCGCGGTGACCGTGCGCGAGGTCTTCGCGGCCTCGGTGAGCCCGCGCAACCTCGGGATCTTCGCGGGCTGAGCGCTGGTTCGCACCCCGGGGACGTGCGAAGCATCCCACGGTGATGGACCACACCGCGCTTCGCATCGGCGTCGTCGGCGCCACCGGGCTCATCGGCCGCACGCTCTGCGCGCGCCTCGCCGACCGCGGCGACCGCGTGGTGGTGTTCTCGCGGGACCCCGAGAAGGTCCGACGGGTGATCCCCCGCGCCGACGACGCGCGCCCCAACGACGCCCTCGCCCGCGGCGGACTCGACGACCTCGACGCGGTGGTGAACCTCGCGGGCGAGCCCGTCATGGGCCAGCGATGGGACACCGCGTTCAAGTCCCGCATCCGTGACAGCCGGGTGGGCACCACCCGCGCGGTGGTCGACGGCATCGCCCACGCGAAGGGGCGGGTGAAGACCCTGGTGAACGCCTCCGCGGTGGGCTTCTACGGCCCGCGCGGCGACGAGCGCGTGGGCGAAGGGAGCACCGCGGGCGGAGACTTTCTCTCGGGCGTCTGCGCCGACTGGGAGCGCGAGGCCCAGCGCGCGTCGGAGCACGGCGCCCGCGAGGTGCGGCTGCGCATCGGCATCGTGCTGGGCGACGGCGGCGCCCTCACGCAGATGGTCACCCCCTTCAAGCTCTTCGCCGGCGGCCACCTCGGCGACGGTCGGCAGTACATGCCCTGGGTGCACATCGACGACGTCGTGGGCGCCGCCCTCTTCGCCCTCGACACCCCCACCCTGCGCGGACCGATCAACGTCACCGCGCCGAACCCCTTGCGCGCCAGTGCGTTCGCGCGCGCGCTGGGGAGCGCCATGCACCGCCCGGCGTGGCTGCCGGTGCCCACCTTCGCGCTGCGCATCGCCGTGGGCGAGGCCGCGGACGTGGTCACCACCGGGCAGAACGCGCCGCCCGACGCGCTGCTCGCGGCGGGGTATGTCTTCGCGCGCCCCGACCTCGACGACGCCCTGCGCGAGGCGCTGCGAGGCCCCGCGGGATCACCGTGACCGACGACCTCCGCGCGACCCTCGGGGCGCAGGGGTACGTGGTGCTCCGCGGGCGCGACGACCTGCGCGAGGCCGCGGCGGCCCCGTGGTCCTTCGCCGAGCGGTTCCTCGGGGTTCGGCCGCGCATGCTGGAGCAGCAGCCCATTCGCGCGGTGCCCGGGGGGCGCTCCTTCGCCTCGTCGCGCGGGTTCACCCCGCTGCACAGCGACAGCCAGCTGCACCTCGGCGCGCCGCCCGACGTGCAGGTGATGGTGTGCCACCAGCACGCCGCGCACGGGGGAGAGACCCTGCTGCTCGACACCTGGGCGCTCCTCGACGACCTCCGCCGCGAGGACCCCGCGCTGCTCCAATCACTCTTCGAGGTTCCGCGGCGCATCCCCTTCGTGTTCGGCGATGTGTACGGCTCCACGGTGGCGCTCCGCGGGGGCGCGCTCGCGTTCACCCACAGCCCCATCCCCCCCGCGCCCGACGCGCTGTCGCAGTCCCTCGCGGCCCGGCTGCGGTCGCGCCCGACGGTGGCGGTCGCGGTGCGCGCGGGCGAGGTGCTGGTGGTCGACAATCGCCGGATGCTCCACGGGCGCAAGGCCTTTGACGACACCGCGCGGTCGTTCACCCGGCTGCTGCTCTGGCTCCCGTCGCCGCTGACGGAGCACCCGGGATACACCGCCATGGCCCGCGCCGTGGCCGCGCAGACGTCCCCCGTGCTCGCAGGGGAGGACCCTCGCGTGCGCGCGCGCTACGGCGCCCTGGCGCCCGCGTCGTCGCGCGCCGAGGATCGCTTGCAGACGGTGATGGCGATGCTCCGGGGCGTGGCGCCGGGCGTGCTGGCGCACCACACCGGGGTGCCCGAGCCCGTGTTGTACCAATGGCGCGACGCGGCGCTCACCGCTGCGCTGGCGGCGCTCGACGAGGCCGACGCGGTTGATGTCTCCCCCAGCTGCGACGCGCGGCTCGGGGGGACCTGAACCCCGCCGCGGTTTGGCCCTGCGCGTCGCGGGCTGATACGGTGCGCGACGCCCATGCGACACCGCGCTGTCTTTCTGCTCCTCGCGCTCCTCGGCTGTGAACGCAACGCGCCCCCGCCGCGTCCCCGCCCCGCGCCCCCGCCCGCGGTGAACGTGCCCGCCGCGGTGCCCGACGCGGGTCCGCCGGCGCCGCGTCCCTCCACGGTCGACAGCAACGCCCGCTACGACGCGGGCTTCAACGAGCAATCGCACCGGCCCACGGTGCTCATTGTGCGGGTGAAGAACGACGGCCCCATCCCGCTGACGCTGCGCACGAACCCCGACCTCAACGAGTTCCTGGTGACGAAGCGCGCGAACGTGCCGCCCACGGCGACCGACCGCGCGGCCTTCGTGGCCGAGGGGCAGCGGGTGAGCCTGTTCCCCGTGGGGCAGATGCCGCTGTGCGACCGCCCCGACGCGGGCGCGGGCTACGGCGGGCTCGGGCTGCAGGGAGAGATCACCCTCGCGCCGGGCGAGACGCAGGAGATCGGCCGCTGGGACGGCATTCGCCGCGAGGAGATCAACGACCCGACGCGCGGGGTGTGCCTGCGCGAGAGCGCGCCGCTGCCGGGGCGGTACCGCATCCAGCTCGATCAGCCGCAGTTGGAGGGTCGCCCGGCGTGCACGAAGGTGATGTTCGCGTGGCCCTTCACGAACGACGCGGGGGTCACCACGCTGGAGATCCAGTGCCGCGCGGCGCTGCCCGACGGGGGCATCGCGGGCGGGCGGCCGCCGAACAACTGCTGCGCGGGACGGTGAGGCGATGACCGGGCGCGACGACACGGAGCTTCCGAAGCCGCCCCACGCCTTTCGCTGGGACCTCGACAAGACCTACCTGCACACCGAGTTCGACACGCTCATGGACCTCGTGCGCACGGCGGTCGAGAAGCCCGAGCGCAAGCGCACGGTGCCCGGGGCGGCGTGGCTGATCCGCGAGGTGCGCGCGCACACCGACGCGCGGGTGACCATCATCTCGGGGAGCCCCGAGCAGATGCGGGCCTCGCTGGAGTCGAAGCTCCGCCTCGACGGGGTGCAGTGGGACGAGTTCGTGCTCAAGCCCTCGCTGCGCAACGTGCTCCGCCTGCGCTTTCGCGCGCTGCGAGACCAGGTGGGCTACAAGCTCCCGGCGCTGCTCGCGGCGCGGGCGAACACCCCGGCGGCGTGCCTCGAGACCTGCTTCGGCGACGACGCCGAGGCCGACGCGCTGGTGTACTCGCTCTACGCCGACATCCTCGCGGGGCGGGTTTCGACCGAGACCCTGGCGGCGGTGATGGCCGCGGCGAACTCGTACCCCGACGTGGTCGCGCGGGTGATGGACCTCGCCGCGAAGACCCCCGCGGAGGACCCGGTTCGACGGATCTTCATCCACCTGGAGCGCAAGAGCGACCCGGCGTTCTTTCAGCGCTACGGCGCGCGGGTGGTGCCGGTGTGCAACTACTTCCAGGCCGTGCTGGTGCTGATCGAAGACGGTCTCTTGCCCCGGTCGTCGGCGCGTCGGCTGCTAGACGTGCTGCAGGCCTCCGAGGGCGTGGACGATGCGGAGCTCACCGAGGGGGCGCACGACCTCGTGCGGCGGGGGCAGCTCACGCCCGCGACGGTGCGCGGGGTGGCCGAGTCGTTGGAGGACCTCCCCTTCACCGAGGCCCTCGCGCGCACGCCGGAGCCGGGGGAGCCCGCGGCGGCGGTGGAGATCGACTGGGTCGCGGCGCTCTCGGAGGACCGCGCGCGCTGGGAAGAAGCCCGCGCGAAGGCCCGTCGTCGGTGAGGGGTGACCGATCCGGGGATGCGACGTCTCCCCCAGCGCACCCGGGGTGTGATGGACGCTGCGGGAGGATGGTCCTACGCTGAGGGGGTGATGGCTCGGCGGAAGTACACTCGGTGGGCTCTGTGCGTTGCGCTCCTTGCGACGGGAGGCTGCGGCGCCAAGACAGGGCTGCCCGTGCCCGACGTGGTGACGGTGAGTGACGTCCCCCGAGACGTGCCCACCGACGCGCCACGGCAGGACCTCTGCATCGACGTGGTCCCCGACGCCGGGGTGGTGTCGGTGAACCTCCTCACCCGCCCGCAGCTCTCCATCGCCGACGTGTTCTTCATCGTGGACCGCACGGGGTCCATGGAAGAAGAGATTGATTCCATTCGACTGAACCTCCAGCGCACGATCGTGCCGGGCATCGCGGCCTCCATCGGCGACGTGCAGTTCGGCGTGGCGACCTTCGGCGACTTCCCCTTCGAGCCCTACGGCGACCCGGGGGATGTGCCCTTCACCCTCGTGACCCCCATCGATCGCAGCCTCGCGAACGTGCAGGGCGCGGTGAACTCCATTCGGGTGGGCGGCGGCGGCGACAACCCCGAGGCGATGGTCGAGACCCTCTTTCAGGTCCCGTCGGGGGTGGGGTACTCCCCGTGGATCCCCGCGGCGTCTCCGTGCAGCGCGCCCGGTCGCATCGGGTACGGGTGCCTGCGCCCCAACGCGCAGACCATCTTCCTGGTCATCGCCGACGCGCCGATGCACAACGGCCCCGACGGCCGCGCGCCCTACGCGAGCGCGGCGTTCACGCGCCCGGTGCGGTGCCCGACCTACCTCCCGGGCTGCGCGGCGACCCGCGCGCCGCACACCTACGACGAGGCCGTGGCGGCGCTGCGCAACGTGCGCGCGCGGGTCATCGGCATTGACTCCGGCCGCGCGCCCTTCTCGGGGCTCACGGACCTGCAGCGCCTCGCGCGTGACACCGAAACGGTGGGCGCCAACGGCGAGCCCATGGTGTTCTCCATCGGCAGCGACGGCCGCGAGCTCGACGCGCGGGTGGTCAACGCGGTGCGCACGTTCACCCAGCAGGTGCGCTTCAACGCGTCGGCGCGGGTGGTGGACCTCGACCCCACGCGCCCGGCGACGAGCCTGGTGCGCGCGGTGCGCCCGGCCTCGGCCTCGCCCATGAGCAACATCACCCGCATCGACGGGAACACCTTCATGGGGGTGGTCCCGGGCACGCAGCTCACGTTCACCATCGAGCTCGAGGCCAACGTCCCGCGCATGGCCTTCCCGCAGCGCTTCCCGGCGCGGGTGCAGTTCCTCGCCGACGGCCGCCCGAACCTCGGGTTTCAAGACGTCGAGATCGTGGTCCCCGCCGAGGACGGCACCGGCTGCACGGCCGGCGACGGCGGCACCGCGAGCGACGCGTCCACGGGCCTCGACGCGCGCTGACCGGCCCTCACCCCGCTGCCGCGCGCCCTCACCCCGCTGCCGCGCGCCCTCTCCCCGCTGCCGCGCGCCCTCTCCCGCGTTGCAGGAGAGGGCTTTGTGCTCGGGAACGGCCCCGCGACATCGAACGCGTGGGAGCCCTGCGATCGTGGGCGACGGTTCGACACCAAGGGCCCACTCTCACACCCCACAAACACAAAGTCCCCCGCCTCATGCGCCGTCAGCGCGAGACGAGGGACCTGCGTACCTTGAGGCCACGAAACACAAAGTCCCCCGCCTCATGCGCCGTCAGCGCGAGACGAGGGACCTGCGTACCTTGAGGTTGCGATGACGGATGCATCTGTCGAGCGCGCCCGCAGCGAGCGACCAAGGCGTACCCAAGTACGCCGCGGGAGCGAGCGAGGACGTAAGCCGACAGATGCGCCGTCAGCGCGACCGTGTCACTTCTTGCCGGTGCCCTTGCCGGCCGGCGCCTTACCCTTGCGGTCACCGGAGTGGCCGTGGAAGGTGCGGGTCGGCGCGAACTCGCCGTACTTGTGACCGACCATGTTCTCGGTGACGAACACCGGGACGAACTTGCGGCCGTTGTGCACGGTGATCGTGAGGCCCACCGCGTCAGGGGTGACGGTGCTGCGGCGGGACCAGGTCTTGATGATGCCCTTGCTCTTCGTCGACTGCGCCGTCGCGATCTTGTTCGCGAGGTGCATGTCGATGAAGGGGCCCTTCTTCAGTGAACGTGCCATGGTGCTCCTCGATCAACCCTTCGCGCCGCGGCGCTTGATGATCATGCCGTCGGTGCGCTTGTTGTAACGGGTCTTCTTGCCCTTGGCGAGCTGACCCCAGGGGGAGCACGGGTGGCGACCACCCGAGGTGCGCCCCTCGCCGCCACCCATGGGGTGATCGACGGGGTTCATGGACACGCCGCGGTTGTGCGGGCGCTTGCCGAGCCAGCGCGAGCGACCGGCCTTGCCGATGGTCACGTTGGCGTGGTCAGGGTTCGAGACCTGGCCGATGGTGGCGCGGCAATCGAGGTGCACCTTGCGGATCTCGCCCGAGGGCAGGCGGACCTGGCCCCAGTCGCCGTCCTTGGCGATGACCTGCGCGGCCGTGCCCGCGGAGCGCACGAGCTGGGCGCCCTTGCCGATCTTCAGCTCCACGTTGTGCACGATCGTGCCCAGCGGGATGAAGCGCAGCGGGAGCGCGTTGCCCGGCTTGATGTCCGCGTTGCGCGAGGACACCACGGCGTCGCCCTCCTTGAGCCCGTCGGGCGCAAGGATGTAGGCCTTGAGGCCGTCGGCGTAGTGCAGCAGCGCGATGCGCGCGGTGCGGTTGGGGTCGTACTCGATGGCCGCCACGGTCGCGGGGATGCCCACGCGGTCGCGCTTCCAGTCGATGAGACGGTACCGCTGCTTGTGACCGCCGCCGCGGAAGCGCGACGTGATGCGGCCGTTGTGGTTACGGCCGCCGGTGGAGGTCTGGTGCTCGATGAGCGCCTTCTCCGGCTTCTTCTTGGAGAGACCTTCGTTCGACACCACGGTGGCGTAGCGGCGAGACGGGGTCCTCGGCTTGTAGCTCTTGATCGCCATGACCGATTCCCTCACTCCGTCGGCGGCTCGAACGCCGCGATGGTGTCGCCGTCGCGCAGCGTCACGATGGCCTTCTTCCAGTTCTGCGTCTTCGCGTACCCGCGGCCCATGCGGCGGTCCTTGCCGCGCATGATCAGGGTGCGCACGTCGAGGACCTTCACGCCGAAGGCCCCCTCCACCGCCGCGCGGATCTGCGGCTTGGTGCTCTCACGGGTGACCTCGAAGATCACCTGGTTCTGCTCCGCCTTGAGCGTCGCCGCCTTCTCCGAAAGGGTAATCGGACGGCGGAGGATGTTCGGAATAGATGCCATGTTAATTCCCGCTCCTCTTCAGCTCAGGCCGTGAGGCGCTTCTCCAGGGCGCGCGCGGCGTCCTGGGTCAGGATCAGGGTGTCGTGCCGCAGGAGGTCGTACACGTTGACCCCCTCCGGCGGGAGGAAGGTCGCGTCGGCGAGGTTGCGCGTCGAGAGCCGGAGGTTCTCGTTGCCAGCCGTGTCCACCACCACCGTCTTGCCCGCGGCGCTGAGGCCCTTGAGGGCGCTCGCGACGGACTTGGTCTTGATCGCCTCGACCTCCCACGCGCTCACGATCTTCACCTTGCCCTCGTTCACGAGGTAGGAGAGGGCGTGGCGCAGGGCGCCCACGCGCACCTGGCGCGGCGGGCGGTAGCCGTAGTCGCGGGGGTGCGGGGTGTGCACCTTGCCGCCCTTGGCGAAGATCGGCGCGCGGATGTTGCCGTGTCGCGCGTTGCCGGTCCCCTTCTGCTTGTAGATCTTCTTCTTCGACCCGGCCACCGCGGAGCGGCCCTTGGTGTCGTGGGTGCCCGCGCGCCGCGAGGCGAGCTGGGCCTTCACGACCTCGTAGAAGAGGTCCTGATTGATGTCCTGAATGCCAAAGACCTCATCCGCGAGTTCGATCTCGCCGGTCTCCTGGCCCTGCAGGTCGTGCACCTTCAGCTTCGGCATGACGTTCTTCTCCCTCAGCTCTTGATCTCGACGTCGACCCCGGCGGACAGGTCGAGCTTCATCAGCGCGTCGAGGGTCTGCTGCGTCGGCTCGAGGATGTCGAGCAGGCGCTTGTGCGTGCGGATCTCGAACTGCTCACGGGACTTCTTGTCCACGTGGGGCCCGCGCAGCACGGTGTACCGGTTGATCTTGGTGGGCAGCGGGATGGGCCCCGCCACGCGGGCGCCGGTGCCGCGCGCCGTCTCCACGATCTCGCCGGTCGCCTGGTCCAGGAGCTTGTGGTCGAACGCCTTCAGGCGGATACGAATCTTGGTCGCCATACAACACTCACTTCACACAGAGAGAAAACCCAAAAGACCCGTTGGCGCCCCGATGCCCCTTCGCAGAGGCACCGGGGGGGGGCCATGTCACTCGGTGATCTTGATCACCACGCCGGCGCCGACGGTCTTGCCGCCCTCGCGGATGG
>JBILLI010000642.1:0-4459 GCA_044376155.1 Polyangiales bacterium | reverse complement strand
ATGGATCATCAGCCCGGCCCCCTCAAATCGAACTGCACCCGTAGTAGGAACGCGTGACGCCCATGGGCCCCGTGAACGGTTACACAACTTCACCACCGCTTGGATGGGGGGTTAGGGTGGCGATGTGGGTGGTGTGGAGGGCGTAGCGTAGGTTGAGTAACTGACCCTCAAGTTGGTCGTCCGCATCCATGAACTAACTTATGCCTCATCAACACGGAGGCGCCCAGCGTCGGCGTCCGCTCGATGACGTGGCGCCCCACCCCGAACATCCGCGCCACCGCGACGACGCTCACCCTCTCCTCCTTCGCCCGTAGCTCCTGACAGGCGCGGCGCACCTCGGCCTGGGTCGGCACGGGGCGCTGCGCGTCGCGGATGATCCGCTTCAACTCCGGGTGCCTCTCGATGAGGCTCCGCTCGCGCCCGAGCAGCCGGGCGACGGCCACGCTCGACACACGCTCGCCGCGGGCCTGGAGGGTCTCGACGGCCCACACGACCATCGCGGGGTACTCCTCGCAGGGCGACAACGCGAAGGAGTCCCCGATCCCGCGCTCGAAGTCCGCGAGAGGCTCCAGGCTGATCTCCAGCGCAGCGTCCCGTGACATACTGGCTTTTGGGGGCGGTTGAAGTTCGGAGAGTCTCGACGAATGACCGTCCGCAAGAAGCAGCCAGCCAGACGTGAGACACGCCCGAACTCGTCGGAAGGCACGCCGCCGTCGGGCTACCGCATGCGTCGCTTTCTCGCGCCCGAGCTACTGATCGCGGGCGTGTCAGAGATTGTCGCCATCGCGGCGAGGGCACGCGTGACCGTGCTCCTCGTCGGGGGCCTTGCGATGCAGCACTACGGGTCCGACCGGCTGACGGGGGACCTCGACTTCGCAGCGCGGAAGGTGCCGAAGGTCCTCCCGATGCTCGGGACGTTGTCGTTCGGCGGGGTGCAGACCTCGACCGCGTGCGGTGTGCCGGTGAACTTCATCGTCCGCGGCGACGACTACGCGGATCTCTACCAGGAGGCGATCCTCGCGTCGCCCGTAGTGACCGAACTGGGCGTGCGCGTGGTACTGCCCGAGTACCTCGCCGCGATGAAGATGGCCGCGGGGCGCGACAAGGACTTCCTCGATCTCAAGTTCCTGCTCTCGCAAGAGGGGCTGGTCGATGCTGCGAAGGCCCGCGTGATCGTGCGGAAGCACCTGGGTCCGTACGCGGCCCGGGAGTTCGACTCGCTTGTGGACGAAGCTGCGTGGCAGAAGTCGCGAGGCCGCTGATCTCGTTCGTCTTGGTCTCAGTTGTCGACTTCGCAGAGGATGCTGACCATTCCCGGGCGGGCCGAGAAGCGAACCCGGGCCGAGGCGAGCACCCCGGGCACTGTGGGGACCGCGGACACCGCGACGGACTCGCGGCCGTTGCCCGGGTAGGTGGCGTAGATGCGGACGGTGAAGGCGCGCGGCGAGGTCGTGCGGTTCAGCACGCCGACGATGGCCTCGCGCCCCGCGCCCATGCCGAGCATCCCGGTGTTCCGCACGTTGCACGAGGTGACCACCGCGGGCGCCGCGATGGCACCCGGTGGCGGCGGGGTCGTCGAGGGCGGAAGGATCGCATGGGGTGGCAGCGGAGGGGGCGGGGGAGGTGCCACCGGCTGCGCAACGATGACCGTCGGGGCCGCAGGTGGTGGCGGCGTCACGGTCGCGGAGACGTGCTCCACGGGGCACCCCGCGAGCATGGCGACGTTGCGGAACACCCCGTCCGCGCCGCGGACGTAGAGGTACGCCACGTCCACCGAGTCACCGTTGACGGTGACGTGGCCGGTCACGAGGTCGTTGAGCATCACCATCGAGCTGCGCACGGTGGTCACCCGCGAGAGGTCCACCTGCTCACCGCAGGGTTCGCACAGCGGCAGGATGGTGGAGCCGTAGGGGATGTGGCGCAGGGCCGCGTATGCCTGCGCGGTGGGCATGATGGCGCACTGGTCCGCGTGCGCGAGGTTCGAGAACGCGATGCCCGCGAGCATCGCCGCCGAGGCGGTCATCGAGAAGGCGCGACGAGTCATTCATCCCTCCGTGTGGTGGTCGTGATGCGCCGCTACCGCAGCGCGCAGACGCGCTGGCCGTCGTTGCGGAGCGCGCAGTACCAGGTGTTCGTGCTGCCGGAGTAGCGGTCGCAGTCCGCGTCCGTGGCGCAGCGCGGGTTGCAGTAGGACGCGCCCGACTGGTAGGTCGAGCAGATCGTCGCGACGCCGTTCGGGAGCGGGCAGCACGTCGCCGACGCGGTGGGGTTGCAGGCGCCCCAGGCGGTGATCGAGCACGTCGCCACCGGGGTCAGACAGACGCCCGCGACGCACTCCCGCCCGCCCGAACAGGTCCCGCAGCTCGTGGTGCCGCACACGGGATCGACCCCGCAGACCCGAGACCCGCAGGAGCACGACGAGGACGAGACGCGGCACGCGCCGAAGGAGCACGACTGACCCGTCGGGCACGTCCCGCAGGTGTTCCCATAGTCGTCGGTCCCGCAGGCCCACCCAAGCTGCGCGCACCCCCGGCGCGTGTCGGGGCCGGGGCTGGGCGCCCCACATCCAGTGGCCAGTGCGACGCAAAGCCACGCCGCGCGCCTCGTGAACTTACCGATCATTCTCCCATCCTCCCGTGGTCGAGCCCTGTGCCCGGCAGAGCCGAAATACAGCCCTAGCGATGTAATACGCAAGGTCACGGGGGTGATTCACCCGGCGGGGTACGAATTCCACCGCCCTACAACGCTAGGGGTGTTTTTCCGCGATCCGGCCGATGAAGTGCATCGGGTACATGCCGCCCGCCCCACGGCGACGCCCCGAGCGCGCCCCGCAGTACGAGTCCGCCGCCTACCGAAGCCTCATGGACCGCTTCACCGCGAACCTGCGCCGGGAGCGTGAGGCCCGAGGGTGGACGCAGGCCGACGCCGCGGAGCGGTGCGACATGGTGATGCAGCAGTACCAGCGCACCGAGGCGGGCGGCACCAACCTGACCTTCACGACCCTCGCGCGGGTCGTCGAGGGCTTCGGGCTCGATGTCGGGGCGCTGTTTGTCCCCGCGGCGCCGCTCCAGAAGCGACCGCCAGGGCGCCCGCGAAAGGACGACGACGTGTTCGTCGTCGCGGACCAGGGCTGGTTCGTCGCGGCGCAGGAGCGACCCCCGGAAGACCGGCCCGTGGGGGAACTGATCGACCCCGAGCTGATGCCGCCGAAGAAACCGAGGCGGAAGTGATCCGAGCTGCGCCGTGGGTCATCTCATCGTGCGTCGCGTCGCGCCGGGTGCCCTCCGGGCTGCATCCGGGGCGAGGTCGGGAAGTCTCAGGAACCGGCGCCGGTTGGCTGGGATGTCTCAGTTAGTGGCGAGATAGCGTTGCGAGCGGAGAATCGTGAGACGTGTATGGATTTCAATGGTTTGCAGGCGTTCTTCGGTCGCAACAACCAGCGCACCCCGACACGGCGGGTGCATCCCATCGCCTCGTGAGCCCCATCACTTCGCTGTTCACCCGCGCCCGCGACACCGCCCGCGGCGCCATCTCCCGCCGCATGGGCGGGTACAAGCACCCCGTTCACCACGACGACCCCGCGCGCCCCCGAGAGATCCCCGGGGAGCCACCGCGCGTCGCCGTGGTGGGCGCGGGCGTCGCCGGGCTCAGCGCCGCCGCCGTGCTCGCCGACCGCGGGGCGCGCGTCACCCTCCTCGAGCGCGAGGCCTACCTCGGCGGCAAGTGCGGCGCGTGGACCGTCGACGTCGACGGCGAAGCCCAGGTCGTGGACCACGGGTTTCACGCCTTCTTTCGGCACTACTACAACCTCCGCGGGCTCTGCGAGCGCGTCGGGGTCTCGAAGCACTTCGTGGGCATCGACAGCTACACGATCCTGCGGCGCGACCGCTCACGCATCGTGATCAAAGACGGTGAGACCACCCCCCTGCTCAACCTCCTCGACCTCGCCCGCACCGGGGTCTACAGCGTGCGCGACCTGCTCTTCAGCAACCGCTTGCATAAGCTCGACCCCTTCTTGCGCTACGACGAGGTCGAGACCTTCGCGAAGTGGGACGGGGTCTCGTACGAGCAGTTCTGCCGCGAGGCCGACCTCCCGCGGGACCTCCAGGTGGTCTTCAACACCTTCGCCCGCGCGTTCTTCTCCGAGGGCGACCGGCTCAGCGTCGCCGCCCTCGTGCGGGCGTTTCATTTCTACTACCTCTCCAACGACGCCGGGCTGCTCTACGACTACCTCGACGACGACTACGAGGCCGCCTTCGCCTCGCCCTTCCGCGCGTGGCTGGAGGCCCGCGGGGTCACCCTGCGCGTCGGCGCTGGCGTGGAATCCCTTGCACCCGAGGGAGATCGGTGGCGCATCGGCGACGAGGTCTTCGACCACGTGGTGCTCGCCAGCGACGTGAAGGGCACGCGGTCCATCGTCGCGGGCTCCCCCGCGCTCGCCGCCGCGCACCCCGAGTTC
>JBILLI010000641.1:0-4460 GCA_044376155.1 Polyangiales bacterium | reverse complement strand
CCTGCGGCGCAGGGTGATCCGCGCGTCGGCGGTGACGTCGAGCACCTTGCGCGAGAGGGCCCGCACCGCGTCGAGGTCGAGCTGCGAGGCGAGCGCGAGGGTCGGCAGGTCTTCGGGTTCGCCCGGCGTTGGGGGAAGCCACGGAGACGCGAGGCCCAGCACCACCCGGGGCGCCCCGCGCGTGTCGCTGACGGCGCTCAGGGAGATCGGCGCGCCGGTGAGGTCCTGCCACAGGCGGGCGCCGCGGAGCTGCTCGCGCGACAGGCCTTCGGGGAGGCGGTCCTTGCGGCCGAGGGCGGCGAGCCACTGCAGGAGCACGCGGCGGTGCGCGGGCGAGAGGTCGTCGCCCGCTTCGACCCGCGCGAGGGCGTCTTCGGCGGCGGCGTCGCGCGCGGCCTTGAGCAGGGGCGGCACGAGGGATGCGCCGTCGCGGGTGAGCGCGCGGAGGTCGTCGGTGAGCAGCGCGTCGTCGCGCAGGGCCACGCGCAGCAGGAGGGGTGTGCCGGGCGCGCCCGCGGGGTCGGTGACCACCACGACGTCGTCGAGGATCACCTGCACCGCCCCTTCGGGGAGGTCCTTCGCGATGACCCAGCACGCGTCGACGCGGTCGTGGGGGAGGGGCGTGGGCGTGAGCCCGTCGAGGTGATCGTGCAGCCGCACGCGGGGCTTCGCGCGGAGCAGCTTGCGGAACTCCCGGCGACCGCGGGTGAGGTGCAGCGCGCGGAGGGCGGCCTCGGCGCTCACCACCTTCACCCCGAGGGCCTCGGCCACGAGCATCTGAAGCTCGCGCGTCGGGAGCAGGAGCGGCGAGAACTCCTCGTCGTCGATGCCGCGGGGGGGATCGACCAGAAAGCCCAACTCGCCCACGCCGCCGCGGGTGACCGCGTCGCGCAGCGAGGCCACGCTCACGTCGCGCGCGGTCCCGGTGTGCCACCGCGGCACCAGCGGCACCGACTCGATGCGCGCGCGCAGGGCCGCGGCGTCGCCGTCGGCGTCACCGAGCCGCGAGACGGCGCTGAGCAGAAAGCGCCGCGCGGCGTTGCGGACCTCGGGGTCTTCGCGCCAGCGGAGCGCGTCCCGGGCCGCGACGTCTCCCGCGAGGGCGTCGCAGAGCGTGGCGGCGAGGCGGTGCTCCGCCCTGGCGACGAGCGCGAGGGCCTCGGCCGAGAGCGTCGCGGCGCCGTCGTCGAGGGGCAGGAGCGCGTCGTCTTCGACGGCCACCACGGAGTGACCCAGGCGCTCGCTGCGCGCGCGGGTGTGCACCACCCAGCCCGCGTGGAGCAGCACCAGGGTGCTCTTGTGCCCGGGCGCGGCCGACACCGACAGTCGCGCGCGCTCGCCGCGGAGCTCGCACCACGCGTAGCTCGTGCCCGGCAGCGTCGCGGTGGCCACCTCGCCGGGAGAGTCCGAGCGCTGCATCGGGAGGTATCGCCGCGCGTCGACCCAGCGCACGTCGGCGTCGACGAGGGAGGAGAGGCAACGGCGCTGCGCGGGGTCGAGGGCGTACACCGGGTGGCCGTCGTCGCGCGCGCCGCTGTGCGGGTTGCCCGTGAGCACCACGCGCGGCGGGGTGTGCGCGCGCGCCACCAGGGCCCGGGTGGAGGCGAAGCCCCCGTCGCTGGTGGGCCACGCCGGGGCGTCGAGGAGCGCGGGGTGCGCGTGGCCGAACTCGCGCATCGTGGCGCGCACGAGGTCTCCGTCTTCGATGACCGCGCGGCACTCCTGCCACGCGCCGCGCGCCAGCGCCGCCCGGGCCTCGTCGCTCAGCCCGCGGAGCGCGCCGCGGGTGAAGGCCTCGCCCAGGCCGCGCCGCAGGTGATCGCGGAGCGCCCGGCTGACCCGACGCATCCCCTCGTCGTCGATCACGCCGTCGAAGTTCGGTCGCGGCGACAGGGCGCTGGACTGCACGGCGGCTCGCACGGTGAGCGCGCAGGGGCCCAGCGGGGCCTCGCAGAAGGGGCGCCCGTCGAGGAAGACCGTCGCGGTGAGCGAGCCCGCGGCGTGCGAGGACGGCAGCACCACGAGCTCGCCCTGGAGCGCGTCGCCCTCGTCGAAGGTCACGCGCTGCGCGGCGTCGTCGACGCCAGAGACGCGCACCGGGCGCGCGGGGTGGGCCATGAGGGCGCGGAGGCGCTTCGCGGACTGCCGGGCCTCGGCGTGGGCGCGGGCGCCGTTGCGCATCGAGACGCACGAGAGCAGGGCGCGCAGCACGGGCCGCGTGCTCGGGGACCACACCACGTCGCGGAGGAAGGGCGAGAGCTCAACGGGCAGGGGGGAGGCGTCGGTCCACGCGGCCCAATGCCCGCGGGAGGCTGCGAGGGCGCGCAGGGAGGTGCGGCCGCCGAAGGGCGTCGGCAGCAGCGGGGCGTCGAAGAGCGGGGCGAGCAGGGCGTCGTGGAGGACGCCGGGTTCGAGCACCTCGGGGGGAGGGTCCCGGGTCTCGCGGAGGGCGGCTTCGGGCCAGCGCTCGCCGTGGGCCCAGAGCACCAGCGCCAGGAGCGACTCTTCCCCCGCGCGGCGCGCCTCGTCGTCGGGGGGGAGCGCCGAGACCTTCGTGAGGGCCGCGAGGACGAGGGCGGTGAGCGCGCCGGGCCAGCGGCGCCGCAGGGCCGCGCCGAGTCCGCGGTCGAGGTCCACCTGGGAGCGCGAGATGTTCGTGTCGAGGGCGTCGGCGTCGACCGAGAGGTGCAGCGGGAGCGCGGCGTCGGGGAAGCGCGCGCGGCGCGACGACGAGAGGGTGGGTGTCTGCAGGTCCCTACGCTCCAGCAGCACGCCGAGCTCGCAGAGGTGCATCGCGCCCGGGGCCTTCGGGTCGGCGAGGAGGTGGAGGGACCCCGTGATGCCCGAGCCGTCCTCCAGCGGGGTCGACGCCACCACCGCGGGCGCGGTCGCGCGCAGGGGGTTGCCCTCGCGGTCGACGCGCACGCGGGGGGAGAGCAGCCGGGCGCGCAGCAGGGCGGTCTCGGCGGGCTCGCGGCGCAGCCACTCGGCCATCACCGCGGCGCCGAAGCGCTCCCGCACATGCAGCAAGAAACCCCTGGGGGGCAAAGACTTCGGGCGTGGTACGACCGTCACCACGCCCTCTCCGAGCACGCCCTCGTCGGCGGTGTAGCGCACGCGGGCGGCGGCGCCGTCGGCAAGGTCGGGGTGCTCGGTGGTGTAGAGGTCGACGAAGGCGGGGCGCAGGCCGAGGGCGGCGTTGACCGCCACGGCGAGGAGGCGCAGGGGGCGGTCGTTGGCGTCGAAGAGGTGGTCGAGCAGCGCGCAGAGGTCGTCGCTGCGGGGCGCAGGGCCCTCCCACGAGAGCGCGAGGTCGTCGCTGTCGTTCTCCAGCGTGAGAGCGGTCGCGCCGAGGAGCGTGGCCGCGCGGACCACCTCCAGCACGTAGAGCCCCGGCTGCGCGAGCTGGTGCGCGCGGAGCTTCTCCACGGCCTTGCGCGGGTCCACCAGCACGGTGCCGCGCGCGAGGATCCCCGCGTCGCTCACGGGGTCACCGCCATGTGCTGGCGGATCAGCGCGTGGTCGGCGCTCGCGTCGAGGGCACCCGCGCGGAGCAAGGCGAGGCGCAGCAACACCAGGGCGGCGAAGCGCGCGTCGCGGCGGGCGTGCTCCAGGGCGAGGACCACGTCGGGGTCCCCCGCGCGGAGCAGCAGCACGCCCCCGCGGCGGAAGGTGAACGGGGTGTCGTCGTCGAGGTCGGCGAGGCCCTCGCCCTGCACCGCGGGATGGCCGCCGCGCACGGTGTACCAGAGCCGGTCGGCGCCGCTGCCGAGGGCCTCGCAGAGCATCACCGCGCCGAGGTGGGCGCCCATCATGAGGGGCACCAGGGCGTCGAGGAGCGCGCGGCCGGCGGGGTGGTGGTGCGGATCAATCTTGCGCAGCAGCACGAACGCGCGGTCGCAGGGGCGGGCGTCGGGGCAGAGGTCCTGCCGCAACGCGTTCACCGCGGCGTCGGCGTCACGGTCGCCGCACGCCCCCGCGTCGAGGACCACCCCGCCGCGCTGCGCCACCGCCCGCGTCAGCGCCGACGGCTCGCGCGCGGTGAAGAATTTCGTGCCCTTGAGGATCCCCGCGGCGAGCGTGCGGGTGTGGGTCGGGCGGCCGTCTTCGTCCGTGGGTTCGGCCAGGGGCCAGCGGAGGTCCTTCGGGCGCAGCGCGATGGGTCCCTGGAGGAGCGCGCGGGCGAGGCGCCCCAACGCGGCGCCGGCGTCGGGGTCGGCGCGTCGCTCGGCGCGGGCCTGGGCGCAGCGCGCGGCGAGCTCGTTCCACACACGGATCACCTTGTCGCGCAACGCGTTCTGCGCGATCTCGGGCACGGCCCGGAGCCTCGCGGTGAAGGCCGCGTCGCGCACCACGGCGTCGCGGGAGATGGTGTGGTGCAGGTCGGGCGCGTCGATGAGCCACGTGAGCCCGCGGTGCTCGGGCTCCTGCGCGCCCTCCTCCGCCTGCAGCAGCAATCC
>JBILLI010000640.1:0-4469 GCA_044376155.1 Polyangiales bacterium | reverse complement strand
CTCGAACTGGAACTGCACGGTCACGACAGCGAGGCCATGAGCCCTTCGAGCTCCCCGAGGCTGTGTCCGTCGCGGGCCGCGCGGGCGGCGGCGATGCCGTCCTCGCACCAGCGCCGGGCCTCGGCGTCGCGCGCCAGCTCGTGGAGCATCTGCGCGGCCATGAGGTACTGGGCGACGTAGGTGGGGTACTTCTCGCGGGTGCGCTCAAAGGCCTGCAGGGCCTCGTCGAAGCGCTTCGCGCCGCGGTACTCCATCGCGAGGCCGTACCACGCCATCGGGTTGTCAACGCCCGCGGCGACCATCTTCTCAAGGGCTTCGAGGCGCGTCGGCATTGGGGCTCACTCCGAGATGACGCCGATGTACGGCAGGTGGCGGTATCGCTCGGCGTAGTCGAGGCCGTATCCGACCACGAAATGGTCCTCGATGGTGAAGCCGAGATAGTCGATGGGGACCTTCACCCGGGTGCGCGAGGGCTTGTGCAGCAGGGAGCACAGGCGCACCGAGCGCGGCTGGCGGGTGGCGAGGTTCTCCAGGAGGTAGCGCATGGAGAGGCCGGTATCGACGATGTCTTCGACCACCAGCACGTCGCGGTTGGTGATGGGAGAGTTCAGGTCGTAGGTGATCTGCACCACCCCCGAGGTCTCGGTGCCCGTGCCGTACGAGCGCAGCCCGAGGAACTCCACCGAGAGGTCCACATCGATGGCGCGGATGAGGTCCGCGGCGAAGAGGAACGACCCCTTGAGGATCGGGACCACCATCAGCTGCTCGGCGCCCTGGTAGTCCCCGGTGATCTGCGCGCCGAGCTCGCGCACCCGCTGCTGGATCACCTCGGTGGACAACAGCACGTTGGGCTTCTTCATCCGTTCTCTCACTCCGTGCCGGGCGTCTACCACGACTCCCCCGTCGGGTGGTCAATTCGCTGACCGCACCTCCGGCGCGAGATTCAGCGTACCCGGGGTGGTGCGCCGGGGGAGGGATTGTTGTAGGGATCAATCATGTCGTACCGCTTGTCGCCCGCCCGCCTCGCGCCGATGGTGGCGCTGTCACTGTCCTGCGCCCTCGGTGCGGGCGCCGCCCACGCGATCCCGCTGCTCAACGGCTTCGGCGGCCCCACGGGGTACGGCCTGCCCGAGAATTGCGTGCACCCCAACGACGACGGGTCGTACTCGGGCCAGCCGCCGACGGCGCCGCGGGCGGTCGACATCCGTCGGGCCTTCCCCGACGGCATCGACTTCTTCGGCAACCGCTACACGTCGATGTTCGTGAACACCAACGGGAACATCACCTTCCGCGCGGCGCTGCCGACGTTCACCCCGGCGCCCTTCCCGGTGGCGCAGCAGCCGATGATCGCGCCCTTCTGGGGTGACGTCGACACCCGCGGCGGGGGGCAGCCCTCGCGCAACAACATCTGCTTTCACGTCGAGCCCAACCGCGTCGTCGTGACCTGGCACCTCGTGGGGTACTACTCCTCTCACGACAACCTGCAGAACAGCTTCCAGCTCATCCTCACGCGCTCGAACACCTGCACCACCAACGGCGACTTCGACGTCGAGTTCCGCTACGCCCGCTGCCAGTGGACCACCGGCGACGCCTCCGGCGGCACCGGCGGCTTCGGCGGCACCCCCGCGCAGATCGGCTTCGACGCGGGAGACTCGCGCAATTTCGTCGCCCTCCCGATGTCGCGCAGCATGGCCATCCTGCAGGTGTGCGGCAGCTCCAACGTGCCGGGCGGCGAGCCCGGGCTCTGGCGCTTTCAGATCCGCGGCGGCGGCAACGACATCTTCGGCTGCACCGGCGGCGGCCAGCGCTGCAACGTGGCCGGCCAGCGCGGCATCTGCGCCGAGGGCGTGCAGGTCTGCACCGGCATGACCACCACCTGCCGCCAGGTGAACATGCCCCGGGCCCGCGCCTGCAACGGCCTCGACAACGACTGCGACGGGATGCCCGACACCGACGACTCCCTCTGCGGCACCGGGCAGATCTGCGAGCTCGGCGCCTGCGTCGACCGCTGCCAGTCCGAGCTCGGGTGCCCCACGGGACGCGAGTGCACCCCCCGCGGTGCCTGCGTCGAGGCCGCGTGTCTCAACACGACCTGCCCCGCCGAGCAGGTGTGCCGCGGCGGCCGCTGCGTCGCGGTGTGCGACGGCATCACCTGCCCCCACGACCGCTACTGCCGCGCGGGCCGCTGCATCGACCCCTGCGGCGAGATCACCTGCGGCGCGCAGGAGGTCTGCGAGGTCGACCCCCGCAACGCCGTGGGCCGCTGCGTCACCGCCTGCCAGTGCCGCCCCTGCGCGATGGGGCAGGCTTGCGAGGCCAACGGCCGCTGCGTCGACATGGCCTGCGCGGGCGTCACCTGCCCCACGGGCAACCACTGCGCCGCGGGCACCTGCCGCGACTCGTGTGAGGTCGGCCCCGACGCGCGGCTCTGCCCCAACGGCGAGATGTGCGAGCTCGGCGAGTGCGTGCCCCAGCGCCGCGGCGGCGTCGACGCCGGCACCGTGGGTCCGGGCAGCGACGGCGGGGCGGTGCTCCCCGGGCGCGACGGCGGCTCGACGCTGAACCGCGACGGCGGCTCGCTCTTCGGCCGCGACGGCAGCGTCACCACCGTCGACGGCGGCAACCGGGTGTTCGAGTTCAACTCGCGCTCGGGCTGTCAGTGCAGCGCGCCCAACGGCCGCGTCTCCACCACCGGCGTCGCGTCGCTGCTCGGCGTGCTGCTCGGCGTCGCCTCGACCCGCCGCCGCCGCCGCCGCGACTGATCGCCCTCTGCCGGGGCCTTCTCCGGGGCGCGTTGATTGACGATCCCCCGCGGCGAAGGCCATCATCCCCGACGATTCACGATGGAACGGGACGCGACGCTCAGTGAGGGCTCGACGCTCGGCCCCTACCGCGTCGTGCGGCGGGTCGGCCGCGGCACGTTCTCGGAGGTCTACGAGGCCCTCAAGCACCCGCTGAACCGCCGCGTCGCGCTGAAGGTCATGCGCGCCGACCACGCCGAGCAGCCCGAGGCCGTCGCGCGCTTCGACCGCGAGGCCCGCCTCGCCGCCTCGGTGGACCACCCCCACCTGGTGAAGGTGCTCGAGAGCGGCGCGTTCGAGGGCGTGCACGTTCACGAGATGGAGTTCCTCGACGGCCCCACCCTCGCCACGGTGATGCGCGCCCACGGCGCCCTGCCCCTGGCCGCGGCGTGTGACGTGATGATCCCGCTGGTGAGCGCGGTGGCGGCGCTGCACGATCTGGGCTTCGTGCACCGCGACCTCAAGCCGAGCAACGTGATCCTCGCCGAGCGCCGCAAGGGGATCTCCGAGCCTGTGCTCATCGACCTCGGCATCGTGAAGGCGCCGCAGGGGCCCAGCGAGGCGTCGCTCACGCGCACCACCGCACTGCTCGGGAGCCCGGGGTACATGTCCCCGGAGCAGGCGAGAGAGTCTCGCAACCTCGACGCGCGCAGCGATCAGTTCTCCCTCGCCGTGGTCTTCTGGGAGATGCTCACCGGGCGCAGGCTCTTCGAGGGCGAGGTGCTCTACAAGGTGCTGCAGAAGGTCGCCGAGGCGCCCATCGCCCCGCCCGCGGCGCTCCGGCCGGACCTCCCCGCGCCCCTCAGCGACGCCGTGATGCACGCGCTAGAGCGCGACCCCGACCAGCGCTTTTCGCACGTGCGCGCCCTCGGCGCGGCGCTGCTGCCCTTCGCGTCCCCCGCGGTGCGCGACCGCTTCCAGGGAGAGCTCGCCGCGCCGCCCGTTCCCGCGATGCGCAGCTTCGCCGACGCCGAGGAGTCGACCGTGGTGAACGTGCGCCCGGTGTCGGCCCCCGCGCCGGTCATCCCGCTGGTGTCGGCGTCTCTCCCGCTGGCCCAGAGCTCCCTCCCCCTCGCGGCGATGGTCGACTCCTCGACGCTGCCGCCGGGCGCGGTGTCGCAAGAGACCCTGAGCCCCCGCGATGTCGCCGTGCGCACCGGCGCCCACGCCCTGCCGCTGTCGCGCGGTGCGGCGGTGGCCTTCGGGGTGGTCTTCGTGGTGGCGGCCGTGGCCCTCTTCGGCGGCACGCCCGACGCGCCCGACGCCGCCGCGCCGCCGACGCCGATGGAGACCTTTCGCGTAGAACTCCGGGTGATCCCCGAGACCGCCACGATCTCCCTCGACGGCCGCGAGGTGGGCGTCGGCACGATACGCTGGGACCTCCCCCGCGACGGTCGCCCCCACCGCGTGCGCGCCCGCGCCGCGGGCTACGTGCCCCGCGAGGTGGAGTTCACCGACGCGCCGCCCCCGCGGGAGCTGGTGCTGGTCTCCAGCGCGCCCCTGGGACGCGCCGCGCTGCCGCCCCTCGCGCTGCCCGCGCCGGTGGCGCAGCCCATGGTGCCGCAGGTGCTCCGCGCGCCCGACGACGCCGGCCTCCCCGCGCCGCGATGAGCGCCCGCTGCGACGAGTGCGGCGGCCCGTCGGTCACGGACGCGACCCGGTGCGCGC
>JBILLI010000639.1:0-4471 GCA_044376155.1 Polyangiales bacterium | reverse complement strand
ATGCGGCGGGCGAGGCGAGCGACCCAGTGAACGCCACGCACGAGCCGCCCGGGGGTGCCCAGGGCGTCGAGGTCGACGTTGCGGCTGTCGTCGGGGTTCAGGGCCTCGGCGGGGTCACAGCGGTTGTAGAGGGCGCGGAGATCCATCGTGCGCATGGCCTTCAACTCCAGGGGATGACGCGCACTTTGCGACGTCCCGGCCCGTCGCGCTCGCCAGGGTGTGACATTGACTGACCCATGGCTCCAGGGGGAGGGCGAACGTTTTTCCGTCGGGGTATGTCGCGCGGGGGTGACCTGGGGGGCGGATCCGGTCCATGCTGCCGGGTCCGAGCGATGCTGGTCGCGGTTGTCGGTGATGTGCACGGGCGCTTTTTTCGCGTCGAAGACTGGGTTGACCAGCTCGAACAGTCGCGTGGCGAGGCCGTGGCGTTCGTTCTTGCGGTGGGCGACGTGGAGACCTTCTCGACGCCCGACGACCACCGTCGCAAGGCGACCAAGCGCAACATGCCCGCGGAGTTCTCGGCCTACGCCTCGGGCGAGCGCACGATGCGCAGGCCGTTCGTGTTCGCGGGGGGCAACAACGAGTCCTTCGAGGACCTTGAGGCGATGCCCGACGGGGGCGTGCTCGCGCCCAACGTGAGCTACCTCGGTCGCGCGGGGGTGAAGGACCTCTGGGGCCTTCAGGTCGCGTACCTCTCGGGCATCTACGCGCCCACGCGCTACAGCCGCCCGCGGCTGCCGGTGGACCGTCCCGAGAACGCCCGCCAGGCGGGATACTTTCGCGCGCCCGAGGTCGACGCGGTGAAGGCCGTGACGAAGGCCGACATGCTGGTGATGCACGAGTGGCCCCGGGGCATCGCCGACCGCGGGAGCGCGGTGGCGAAGGTCGGCGCGCGCGGGATCCGCCCGACGCACTGGCCGCAGGTGGGCAACCCCCACGCGTCGGCGTTGGTGACGCACCTGCGCCCGCCGTGGGTGCTGTGCGGGCACCTCCACGTGCCGCACGCGGTCTCGCTGCACTGGGACGACGACCGCGTGACCCGGGTGGTGTGCCTCGACCAGGCCGCGAAGCCCGAGGGCGCGGTGCTGTGGTTCAAGTACGAGGGCAGCGAGGTGCGCTGCGCGGGGTGGGGCGCGACGGGCGAGGTCTCGTGGGAGCCGGGCGATCCCTGGGACGAGCGGCAGAGCGCGCCGCGCATTCGCATCGGCTCGTGGCGGGAGTGAGCGCGTCGGTGCGCCAGGTGCGGGGTGCATGTCCCCGCTTGACCGCGGGCGTGGAGGGGGGATATCTCTCGGCCAACGCGGCGGTGACAACCCTCGCGTAGCCGAAACCATGGTGACTGTCGTGAAGATTGCGTCGAACTCCCTCGACGCACCCACCACCCACCTAAACCCCAACGGGGGTGGTGCCGTTCCCGGCGCCAGAACCGCTGCGGGGGTGTTTCGTCCAGGACGCCGCTTCCGCGGCAATCGGTGAGGCGATCAACTCCATGGCAAGCATCAGCTCTTCGCGTCTCTCCTGGACCGAGATCTGCGCGACCCAACGGTATCAAGGGCGCTGGGTCGCCCTCGATGACCCGAGCTACGAAGGTACTTCTCGCACCCCGCAGGAGGGCACGGTGGTCGACGTCGACGACGACCTCGCGGAGCTCTGCAGCCGGATGAAGAAGGCCAACCACAAGTCCTGCGCGGTGGTCTTCTGCGACGCGCGGCGGTGGTTTCGTAACTTCCTGCGCGCCTGACGCCCGCTCGATTTCACGTCGATCACAGAGGCCTGTCCGTCCGTCGCGCCACCTGCGCGGCGTGACTATGCTCGCCCCATGAAGGCGATGCGTGTCGGTGCGCCGATCTTCTGGCTGGGCGTGACCGTGGCGGGGCGTGCGTGGGCGCAGGGTGATGTCGAGGCGACGCGGCAGGCGCTCGTTCAAGAGGCCGCGGCGGCGTCGCAGGCTGGGGATCACGCACGCGCCATCGACCGCGCCCGGCGGGCGGCGGCGATTCGCATGTCGCCGTCGCTGCGCTTTCTGCTCGCGCGGGAGGAGCTCGCGGTGGGCCTGCCGCTGGAGGCGCACACCCACGCAACGGCCTGCGTCGACGAGGTCGCCGCGTCGGCCGCGCTCCCGGGCGGCGACGTGCTGCGGGCGCGCTGCGAGGCGCTGCGCGACGAGAGCGAGCGCTCGCTCTCGCGGCTCACGCTGCGGCTGCCGTCGCCGAGCCCGGCCTCGCTGCGCGTCTTCGTCGACGGGATCCCCGTGGACCTCGCGCAGCTCGAGGTCACGCGGGCGCGTCTGCCGGGCGCCGTCGAGGTGGTCGCCACCGCGGAGGGCTTCGAGCGCTTTCGCGAGACCCGCACGCTCTCGGTGGGCGAGCTCGCGACGATCACCCTCGCGCTGCGCCGTCCGCCGCCCGCCGTCGCGGGGCCCGTCGCGCCGCCCCCCGTTCGGGTTGAGCCCCGTTCGGTCTCGTATGCAGGGCCCTGGGCGCTCGGCGGCGTCGCGGTCGCGGGGCTGATCTCGATGGCGGTCTTCGGCGGCGTCGCGCTCGACGCGCAGCGGGAGCGCGACGCGCGCTGCGCCACCGCGGCGGCGTGTGACCTCTCCGGCGCGGCCGCGGCGGACGCGCGCTACCGCGACCTCGCGGCGGGGACCAACGTCAGCCTCGCCGTCGCCAGCGGGTTCGCGGTGGCGGCGCTGACCTGGTGGCTCGTCTCGCTGGCGAACCGCGGGGCGTCTCGCGTGACCGCGACCCCGACGGCGGTGGTGATGCGCTGGTGAGGCGCACACCGTCGCGGGATCAGCCCTCGACGACGCCCACCTGGGCGCCGTCGGCGACGCGCAGGCGCACGCCGCCGTGGGTGCGCTCGATCAGGGCGACGTCTTCAATGCCCGCGGTGGCGAGGTCCTTGCGCACGCGCCAGACGAGGGTGTTGATGTCGGTGCGTCCGGCGCGGCTGCTCCCCCAGAGGCGGGTGGCCAGCACGGCGTCGGGGATCAGGTCGCCGACGGCGTAGGGCGCGAAGGGCTGCAGCAGCGTGGCCACGAAATCGCAGCGCTTGTCGGCGAGGTAGACCCGGCGCGTGCGCGTGCCCACCGTGACCGAGAGGTTGCCGCCGCGGGGCAGGAAGGTCAGGGTCAGCGCCGTCGGGAGCTCGTCGAAGAGCGGTCGGGTGGTGGGCTTCGACGGGTCGGCGGGGAGCGAGATCGCCCGGAACGACACCCCCTGCGCGCTCACCGTCGCGCCGCTGCGCAGGATGAGGATGTCGCCCGCGTGGGCCGGGCCGTCGACGGAGACGTCGTCGGCGTTGACCTCCAGCGTGAGCCGGTCGCCCACGACCTCCAGCGTCACCGCGGCGGGCGCCCAGCTCGGGATCCCCCATCGGTCTGCGGGCCCGCTGCCCACGGTGAAGCGCTCGGTGCCCACCGCGAGGAGCACGCCGGGGTCTCGCTCGATGAACCACGGGTCTGCGGGCGCGGTCTCGGCGACGGCCTCGGTGCGAAGGGTGAAGCGGTGCTCGGCCACGCCCACCACGTCGCCGTCGCGCAGCCGCCGCGGCGCGTCGAGCGCGTCGCCGTTGCAGGTGAGGAGGTGCGCGCCGAGGGGGATGAGCTCGACCCCGTCCTCGACCACCCGCACGAGCGCGTGGTGCCGGCTCACCCGCGCGTCGGCGAGGACCACGTCGCAGTCAATGCTCCGGCCGATGAGCACGCTCCCGCGGCCGAGCGGGAGGCGAGTCGTCGGCGTCTCGAGCAGGTATCGCAGGGGCATGGTTCAACCTCGCGCGTCGAGCGTCAGTCGATGACGACCCCGTCGACCTCAACGCGCACGGGCGCGGTGGGCGCGGCGGGCGTCGGGCGGATCGTCGGCGCGTGCTGCGCCCGATGGGGGGCCGCGGGGCGCCGCGCGATGGGCTTCTCGCCGACCGGTGCGGGCGCTGCGGTCGGCGCCGCGCGTGTGGTCGACCGCGGGGCCACGGCTGCCGCCGACGACATCGTCGCGGGCGCCGACGACGCGACGCGCGAGGGTGGGGCTTCTGGGGGGGCGGTGCCGCCGTGCAGGCTCCATGCGCCGAGGGCGACCGCGGCGAGGGACGCGAGCGCGAACGGCCGCCAGGACCGATCGCCGTCGGCGGTGCGAGAGGGGCGCTCCACCGGCGGCGCGGGCGCGGTGATGGTGATCGGGTGCGACCACGCGTCCTGCGCGGCCGCGAGCGTTGACTCCAGCGACGCGAGGAAGGCGCCGGCGTTGCGCGGTCGATCGGCCGCGACCAGCGAGAGCGCCGACGCGAGGATCGCCTCCCACGGCCCCACCTCGACGCCGAAGCTCAGCGGCGTCGGCCGTTGCTTCGCGGTGATGCTGCTGAAGAGCTCCACGCTGTTCGAACCCCGCAGCGCGCGCGCGCCCACCAGCAGCTCGACGAGCAGCAGCGCGAGGGCGTGCACGTCGGTCCACGGGCCGGTGCGCAGCCGACCGAC
>JBILLI010000638.1:0-4472 GCA_044376155.1 Polyangiales bacterium | reverse complement strand
CGCCGCGCAGGCCAGCGCGCGGCAGGCCGAGGTGGCGGTGGCGCAGTCGCGACAGGGGCTCCAGGACGCGGTGCTGCGGGCGCCCTTCGACGGCGTCGTGGCCGCGCGCGACGTGGAGCCCGGGGAGTGGGTCTCGCCCGAGCGTCCGGTGCTGCAGATCGTCGACGCGACGACCCTCCGCGTGCGGGTCGAGGTCCCGCAGAACCTCGCGGCGGAAACCATGGAAGGGCTGCGCGTGTGGTTCGACCCCGAGGGCGCCGTGCAGCGCGAGGCGTCGCTGCGCTGGCGCGCCCCCGCGCTCGACCCCGCCACCCGCGCACGCGCGATGGAGGCGTCGCTCGATGCGCCCGAGGGGGCCCTCCCCGGGCAGCGGGTGCTCGTGCGGTGGCGCGTGGGCGCGACCCGTCGGGCCGCGCGGGTGCCCATTGATGTTCTGCGCGGCGACGGACCCACCGCGACGGTCTTCACGGTGCGCGACGGCCGCGCCGAGGCGCGCGTGGTGCACGTGCCGCATCGGCGGGAGGGGTGGGCGGTGGTGGCCGACGGCCTCGCGGCGGGGAGCGTCGTCGTGCGCGAACCCCCTGCGGCGCTGCGCGATGGATCGGCGGTGCGGCCGTGAGGGCGCTGCTGCTTGGGGCGGTGCTGTGCGCGACGTCCGCGGCCGCGGAGCCGTTGAGCGAGTCGGAGGCGGTGCGGCGGGCGGTGTCGTGCAGCCCATCGCGGGCGGTCGCGGCGGCGTCGCTGCGGGCCGCCGAGTCGGAGCGCGACGCCGCGCGCTGGGGTCTCGTGCCCGACCTCGCGATCTCGGGGCGCTACACCCGACTCTCCTCAGTGCCCGCGCGCTTTCGCGCGTTCTCCTTCTCGATCCCGGGGCTCCCGCCGGAGTCCTTTGAGTTCCCGCAGCTCCTCGACCAGTACGCCGCGCGGGCCTCGCTCACGGTGCCCGTCACCGACCTGCTCCTGCGCGCCGTGCGCACGCTCGACGCCGCGGGCGCCCGGGTCGAAGCACGCGCCCTCGACGCCCGCGCCGCGCGCGACGCCGTCGAGGTCGAGTCCCGCGCGGCCTGGCACGCGTGGCGGCGCGCCGAGGTGGCCGTGGCGCTCACCGACGACTCCCTCGCCCTCCTCGACGCGCAACGACGCGACGCCCGCGCGCGGGTCGACGCCGGCACCCTGCCGCCGACGCAGCTCCGGGTGCTGGAGGTCGAGCACGCCGGGGTGCAGCGGGAGCGCCTCGGACTTGAACAGCAGCGCGACCTTGCGGTGGCCCGGCTGCAACGCCTCCTCTGCGACGACGCACCCTGGACCCACCGCCCCGGCCCGCCCGAGGCCCACCCTCCCCCCATCGCCCGCGCCGAGCTGCGCGCCCTCGACGCCGAAGGACGCGCCCTCGACGCCGCCGCCGCCGCCCAGCGCGCCGCGGCCGTGCCCGCCCTCGCCGTGGTCGCGGGCGTGGACCTCGCCGCCCCCAACCCGCGCGCCTTCGGGCAGAGCACCCTCGAGACCCTCGCGACGTGGGACGTGACCGTGCAGGTGTCGTGGTCCCTGCCGGGCGCGATGGGGGGCCTCGCGCAGTCACAAGCCCTTGCAGCGCAACGTGATGCGATTCACGCGCGGCGCCGCGAGGTGGCGCTGGCCCTGGCCGAGGAGCGCCGCGCGGCCCGCGTGGCCGGCGTCGTCGCGGCGGAGGGCGAGCGCCTGGCCGCGCAGTCGCTCGACGCGGCCACGGCCCTGACCGCCGCCCGTCGCGCGGAGTTCGCCGCAGGCGTGGCCTCGGCGCTGGAGCTCACCGCCGCCGAGGGGCAGCGGCGTCGCGCGGCGCTGGCGCTGGAAGACGCGCGCATCGAGCGCGACCTCGCCGCCCTGCGGGCGCGCGCCGCGGAGGTGCTGTGATGCAGTGGCTCGCAGAAGTATCGGTGCGACGACCCGTATTCACCTGGGTGCTCTCGTTGGCGCTCATGGTCTTCGGCCTGGTCGGCCTGGCAGGGATGCCCGTGGAGAAGTACCCCGACCTGCAGCTCCCGGTGGTGAGCGTGACCACGCTGCTCCCCGGCGCGTCGCCCACGCTGGTGGAGCGCGAGGTGAGCGCGCGGCTGGAGGAGTCGCTGAGCACCCTCTCGGGGGTGGAGCGGCTGGAGTCGCAGTCCATCGAGGGGCTCAGCGTGGTGGTGGTGCAGTTCGCGCTGAGCCGCGACGCGAACGCGGGCGCGCAGGAGGTGCGCGACCGCGTGAGCCGCGTGCTCGGCAGCCTGCCGCCGGGGACGCGCACGCCGCAGGTGGAGTCGTTCAGCGTGAACGGCGCGCCGGTGCTCACCCTCGCGGTGCGCGGCGACGCGCCGCTGGCGACGCTCACCGACGTGGCCACGCGCACGGTGCGGCGGGCGCTGGAGGGCGTCGACGGCGTGGGCGACCTCAGCGTGGCGGGCGGGCGCGCGCGGCGCGTGCAGGTGCAGGCCGACCTCGCGCGCATGGACGCCCTGGACGTCAGCCACGCCGAGCTCGCCGCGGCCCTGGGCGGCGCCAACGTCGAGGCCCCCGCCGGGGCGCTGGAGCAGGGGGCGCGGCAGGTGCCGCTGCGGGTGCGGGTGCGGGCCGACTCCGCGACGGCGGTGGGCGCGCTGCCCGTGGGGCGGCGCGGGGCTGGGGTGGTGCGCGTGCGCGACGTCGCCTCGGTGATCGACGGGCCCGAGCCCGCGGCGTCGACGGCGCGGGTCGACGGCGAGGACGCGGTGCTGGTCTCGATCCGCAAGCGCGCGGGGGCGAACACCGTGGCGCTGGTGGAGCGGGTGCAGGAGCGCCTCGCGGAGGCGCGCGCGTCGCTGCCCGCGGGCGTGCGTGTGGAGGTGGTGCGTGACGAGAGCGTGCCGGTGCGCAACGCCCTCCACGCGGTGCGAGAGCACCTGGTGCTGGGCGCGCTCCTCGCGGCGCTCACGGTGCTGCTGTTCCTGCGCGACGCGCGGTCGACGCTGATCGCGGCGCTGGCGATCCCCACCTCGGTGGTGGCCACCTTCGCGGCGATGCGCGCGGCGGGGTTGAACCTCGACACGGTCTCCCTGCTCGGGCTCACCCTCGCCGTGGGGATCGTGATCGACGACGCCATCGTGGTGCTGGAGAACATCGCCCGCACGCTGCGCGACCGCGACCTCGACCCCGCCGAGGCGGCCCTCGTGGCGACGCGCGAGATCGGCCTCGCGGTGCTCGCGACCACGCTCTCGCTGGTCGCGGTGTTCCTCCCCGTGGCGTTCATGGACGGGGTCATCGGGCGCTTCTTTCGCGCCTTCGGGCTCACCATGTCGTTCTCGATCCTGGTGTCGCTGGGCGTGGCGTTCTCGCTCACGCCGATGCTCTCGGCGCGGTGGCTGAAGCGCGACGCGCTGCCCGCGCACGACCACGAGGGAGTGATGGAGCGCGCGTACCTCCGCGCGCTGCGCTGGGCCATGGCGCACCGGGGCGCGGTCGTGGCGGGGCTGCTGGTGGTCCTCGGGAGCACGGTCCCGCTGGCGCGCGCGGTGCCCGGCACGCTGCTGCCGTTGGAGGACGACGGCCGCTTCGAGGTCACCCTGCGCGCGCCCCCGGGCACCTCGCTGGCGCAGTCCACCGTGCTGGTGGACCGGGTGTCGCGCGTGGTGCGCGCCCAGCCCGGCGTCGTGCGCACGGTGGCCAGCGCGGGCGCCGCGGAGGGCGACGCGTCGGGGCGCGGTCCGCACGAGGCATCGGTGTACGTGCAGCTCGCGCCCGCCGAGGACCGCGCGCGCCCGCAGTCGGCGGTGATGGCCGACGTGCGGCGCGCGCTCGCGGCGCAGTTCCCCGCGCTGCAGGTCTTCGTCGGCGCGGTGAGTGACTTCGGCACCAGCGGCGCCGACGCGGCCAACGTGCAGCTCGTGCTGCGCGGGCGCTCGCTCGCGAGGCTCCAGACCTACGCCGAGCAGCTCCTCGCGGCGTCGCGGCGGCTGCCGGGCACGAGTGACCACACGCTCTCGTCCGCGCCGCCCACGCCCGAGCACCAGCTCCTGCCCGACCGCCTGCGCGCCGCCGAGCGGGGCGTGTCGGTGGAGGCGCTGGCCGCGACGGTGCAGCTCGCCACGGCGTCGCCGCGGCTGGCGACGCTCGAAGACGACGGGCAGACCGTGCCCGTGCACCTCGCGCTGGACCCCGCGTGGCGCAGCGATCCCGCGCGCATCCTGGGGATCACCGTGCGGGCCGACGACGGCGCCCGCGTGCGGCTCGGCGCGCTGGTGGACGTGCAAGAGGGCGAGGGGGTGGGGGTCATTCGCCGCGTGGGGCGCGAGCGGCAGGTGACGCTGTCGCTGAACACGGGTCCGGGGGTGTCAGAGGCCGGGGTGGTGCAGGCGCTCACGCGCGCGGCCGAGGGGCTGCGCATGGAGCCCGGGCACCGCGTCGAGACCGCGGGCAACGCGCGGGAGATGGAGCGCGCGGCGACCTCCTTCGCGGGCGCGGTGGTGCTCTCACTG
>JBILLI010000689.1:0-4159 GCA_044376155.1 Polyangiales bacterium | reverse complement strand
TCGGATCACGGGTCGACCCTACCACCGCCACGCTGGCCCGCCGGGCCCTCGATGAGTCCCTCGATCGCACGGCGAAGCGGGTGCAGTTCGGCAAGGCCCTGATTGAGTTTCAGACCGTGCAGGGATACCTCGCCGACATGGCCACCGAGCTCGACGCCGCCCGCCTCCTCGTCTACCGCGCGGCGTGGACCAAAGACCGCGGCGCGCGCCGGGTGAGCCTCGAGGCGAGCATGGGCAAGATGTTCGCGACCGAGGCCGCGCAGCGCATCATCGACCGCGCGGTGCAGCTCCATGGCGGCAGCGGGGTGCTCCGCGGCGCGGTGGTCGAGCAGCTCTACCGCGAAGTGCGCGCGCTGCGCATCTACGAGGGCACGACGGAGATCCAGCGACTGGTGATCGCCTCGCAGTTGCGCGGCTGAGCGCACCGGCGCTTCGTGCGGGTCGGCACAGTTCATCTGGCCGAATGCACCCCGCGAACACGTCGCCCCGCGCAGAGGCCGCGCAGCCGTGCCCGGGCGCGGCGGATCAGGGCAGCGCGCGCGTGCGTTCTGGCGCCAGAACGACCGAAAGACCACTTGGAATCCAGCGATTTTGTTCGCGTCTGTGGGGCAGCAGCGTTGGCCTGGCCCACGAGAGAAACGACGAAGACAGAGGCGGGCGTCAGGGCGCGGCGACCGACGCCGCGAAGGCCTCGACCCGCCGCACGAAGGCCACCGGGTCGCGCCAGTGCAGGAAGTGACTGCGGCCGGGCCAGGACTCGAAGCGCGCGTCGAGCGATTGCGCGAGTTCGCGCGCCCGCGCGGCCGGCACCGCGGCGTCGTCTTCGGCGGCGAGCACGAGCGTGGGCACCGGGCTCCGCGGAACCGGCGTCTGCGCCTGCGCCGCCCGGCGAAGCGCGCGGGCGATGCGCGGAGACGACTCCGACGCCAACAACGCCTCGATGTCGCGACGGCGGAGGGCGTCGGGCGCCTCGGGGTCGAGCCATCGGGCCGAGACCAGGTCGACCCAGGCGGCCAACGGAGTCTGCCCCGCGTCGAACATCCCCGCGATGGCCTCGAGTTCCGCCGCGACCTCCGGGGACGCCGCGGGATATCCCGCGGCGAGCACGAGGGCGGCGACGCTGCCGGGGCTGCGGGCCGCCACGTGTCCTGCGACCCAGGCACCGAAGGAGTGCCCGACCAGCACCACCGGCGCAGACCTGCCCTGCACGAAGCGCACGGTATCCGTGACGAGATCTTCGAGCGAGGCCGCGGGCGCCTCGCGTGACCCGACGTCGACAAACTCGAAGGCCGTCACCGACACGCCCGGCGGCGCAACCGCAACGAGCGCTTCCCAGCCCGCGGCATTGCCGGGACACCCGTGCAACAACACCCATTCCATGCCCTCACCTCCTCGGGAAACACCGCGACGGTAGCGCCACCGACGGCTGCGGCGCAACGCCTTCGATCCCTCTCCGAATCACCGCGGCGCGACCCCGGCGCGGCCCGTGGGTTCCCCCGATGCCGACTCTGCCCGGGCGACGAGATACGCAAGCCGGGCTCCGAACGAACGTCCAAGGGCCTTGCGGCGCAGACCGTCCTGACGATCTCATGCGCACATGCTCGAAGACCGCGACCGGGAAAGGGTCCGCGCGCTCCGTCGATCGTTGCAGCGAATCGACACCTCGTCGTCGCGTGCCCTCGACGGCCTGCTCCCGCCGTTGCGCGAGGCCCTCGACACCGACCGGGTGCTGGTCTACGCGGTGCGGCCCGAGAGCCCGGGATGGTCCTTTGCGTTCCTGCAGACCCACGGGTTTCCGCTGAGCGACACCCGCTTGATCGAGAGCATTGAGCCGCTCTTTCGCAGCTACCACCGCTTCGCGCTCTTCGACCCCGGTCGCCCGGAGAAGACGCAGCGCAACGAGCCCGTCGAGACCCCGTCGTGGAAGAGCCTCGTCGAAGAGGGATTGCCCGCCGCGATCGCCGGCATGCCCATCCCCGCGGCGGAGAAGCAGGAGCGCATCTCGCTCGCGCGAAGGCTCAGCAATGCCGTGCTGCCCTGGGAGGTCTACACGATGCACACCGCGCGCATGCTCGTGTGCGACGGTCCCGACCTCCTGGCGTGGGTCGGCGGCTACCAGCCCGAGGCCTACCGCCCGCGGTATTTCGCCGTGCTGCGCGCCCTGCTGCCCGCGCTGCAGCAACGGCTCCGTCTCGAGCGTCGACTGGGCATCCTCGGAGAGCCCGTGGATCCGTTGCTCGACGCGACGCTCGAGCACGTCACCGGTCCGGCCTTCGTGACCGACCTCGAGGGCCGCATCGTCACCGCCAACACCGCCGGACGCCAGCGCTACGACGCTGACCGTAGCGGCACCGCGGCCCTGCTACGCCGACCGTCGCAGCCCCCGCCGGGCGTGCGGGGCTCGGTGAACGAGGTCGTCACCCGCGGCGCACGCGTCATGCGTCTGGTGGTGGTCTCCGAGCCTGCCGCGCCGGTGATCCATCGCACGCGCCGCGCGGCTCAGCACCACGGGCTCACGCCACGACAGACCGAGGTGCTGCAGCTGCTCGCCGACGGCGCATCCAACCTGCGCATCGCGCACACCCTCGGATGCGCCGAGCGCACCGCCGAGGTCCACGTCGCCGCGGTGCTGGCGAAGTTCGGCTGCGCCACCCGCGCGGCCGTCATCGCAAAGGCGCTGGCCGAAGACTGACAAGGCGTTTCCCGTCTCGCGCGCATCGACGTTCTCGCGTCAGACGCGGCACGCTCGCCCACCGAGCGACTCCCGCATACGGGCTTACGCCTATGCAGCACATCCAATCACCTATGTAGTCTCCACAGTCGCGGCGGGGACCCCGCGGGTGTAGATCCTCTCGGCATGCGTTCGGGGATTGAGACGAACCAAAGCAGTCGGGAGGACGACCCGTGCGTTCACGGCGTCGAGGCCTCTCCGTCGGCGGATGGCGCAGCGTTGCGATGCATCGCGCGCGAGCTCGATGTGATCGACATCACCGCGCCGCGGATCATGCCTCGGATGCTCCCGCGCATCGCGGGGGTACTGGGCTTCGAGCGCATGCTGACCTACGGCCTTCACCGCGAAGGCTCCGGTTGGTGCTTCAGTTTCGTCGACACCTACAACCTCGCCGCGCGCGATGTGCGCGGCGTGGTCGCCTCGCTCGACGCGATCCTGCGTGAAGCCCCGGCGCTCCCGCTCTTCGACCCCGCGCACCCGCACCGCGCCCAGCGCAACACGGTCTGCGTGCTTCCGCCGTTGCGCGCCCTCCTCGCCGACGGACTCGGCGAATGGGGACCTCCCGAGACCCGCCCCGCCCGCGCGGCGCTCGGCGCCCGGCTCCTCGCAGCCATGGAGCCCTGGCACATCGCCGACGCGCACTGCGCGCGGACGCTGCTCTGCGATGGCGCGCAGTTCCTCGGGTGGATCGGCGGATACCATCCCGAAGCCATCGCGCCGGTCGTCGTCTCGCGTTTTCGCCGACTGGTCCCCGCGCTGCAGCGACGGCTACGCGCGGAGCGGCTGTTGGGTCTCGTCGCCGATCCCGTCGACGGGTTGCTCGCTGCCGCCATCGCGCACGTCGCCGCGCCGGCTTTCGTGACCGATATGCAGGGTCATCCGCTCGTCACGAACGACGCAGGCCGCGCACTCTGCAACCGGGAACCCGTGGCGACACGCGCGCTGCTTCGCGCACCACGGGCGGTACCCCCCCATCGTCGCCTCACACTGCACGAAGTCACCGAGCGCGGACTGCCCGCAATGCGCCTGATCGTCATCGATGATCCCAGAGAGCGCACCGGCGATGTCGCCCGCGCGTTCGCGGCCCGACACCGAATGACGCCGCGGCAAACCGAGGTGCTCGCCATGCTGGTGAGCGGCGCGAGCAACGTCAATATCGCCCAGGCGCTGGGCTGCGCGGAGCGCACCGTGGAATCGCACGTCGCCGCGATCTTCCAGCGACTCGGCTGCATGAGCCGCACGGAGGTGGTCGCAAGGGTGATGAGTGGCACGCGGAGATGAATTTACAATGTTTTCCCTCCTGAAAGATTGCGATGTGGCGAAGGTTGGCTTTGAGACCTTATCCCCCGAGGTGGGGCCCCAGCGGAGGCCTGACCGTGCCCTCCGAGTTCAAGCGGTGACCGCTCGACCTCGTTACAAGGTATCGCA
>JBILLI010000092.1:0-15885 GCA_044376155.1 Polyangiales bacterium | reverse complement strand
CAGGAGGTTCATCGTCACGATGCCCCACGCGGAGTACTGGTGCGGGATCAGCACGAAGAGCACGAGCTTCTTCCAATCCCAGGCGCCGAGCGCGATGAGGGTGCCGAGCCACACGGTGGTCTCCAGCAGCAGCTGCCGGGTCCACTTCGGTCGACGGGTGAGCATCGCGCGGGCGTAGGTGAGCTCAGCGCGGAGGATGTCGCGAGAGATCGACGCCGTGAAGAGCAGAAGGTTCAGCGGCTGCCAGCGGAACCGCGCCTTGCACGTGCGCATCACGTCCCGGCGGGTCTCGGTGAAGCGGTGGTGCGAGAGGTTGTGCCCCGGAACGTAGGACCCCACGGGGTGCCCGTAGGTGAGCGTCAACACCACGTGCCACAGCGAGTTCATCCAGCGCGCATGGAACAACGGACAATGGATGGTGTTGTGAGTCGCCACCGCGCCCATGAAGGCGAGGGCGCAGCTCATCGCGACGAGAACAAAGGTCACGAGGTTGTTGGCGGGCGTCGCGAGCCAGAGCACCGCCTGCGTCGCGAAGAAACACGCCGTAAAGAACAGCGTGCGTCGGTCTGCGGCGTAGCGCAAAATCGGCGGGAGCCCGAGGAGTCCGGGGGCGCACTTCGGTCGCCGGAGCTTCTCCTGGAGCCCTGGAGTCGTCGGGAGGGGGTGGGAGGCAACGGGCACGTCCGACATGACAGCGTGCCTTTCCTGCGAAACCCGTTCCGCGTCAAGCCATGGGCCGCGCGAGGTCACATCCGGGCGAGGGTGCAGCTGCCCGTCATGCTGACGTTGTAGGCGCGAGAGAACACGGTGACCGAGCCCGCGCTGGGGCAGGCGATGCGCACCCACGGGCAGAGCCCGCAGGCGTCGTCGTCAGCAGTGACTCCGTTCACGCCGGTGTTCTGTGGGAGCAGGCGTGTCGCGAAGGTGCACCCGGTGGTGGTGGTGCCCGCGCAGACACGCGTCACGGGGTCGCCGGCGCAGGCGCCTCCCGAGAAGCCGCAGGCGCCGGCGTCAGCGCCACCGGTGCAACCGAAGGTCACCGTCGCGCCGGGCGTGCAGGTGTAGGTCGCCGCCACGCGGAACCCGCAGTCGTTCTCGCCGGTGGTGGAGGTAACCGTGCACGCCGTGGTGATGTTCACGGGCGGCGTGGTGGTGCAGTTCGTGGCCGAGGTCACGAAGTCCGCGCAGGTGGAGCCCGAACGGGCGAGGCAGCTGTTGGTGGTGCGACACCAGCCGCACGCGGTGTTCTCCGCGCACGCGCCGCAGCTCGTGGCCGTGCACGTCGTCGGGCAGGCGCCGCAGTCGCCCGGGCAGGTGGTGCAGCTCTCGGAGCTGGCGCACATGCCGTCGCCGCAGCGAACGGGACAGGCGCCGCAGTCGCCCGGGCAGGCGGTGCAGCTCTCGCCCTTGCCGCACGTGCCGTCACCGCAGGAGGGGCCCGCGGGCACGTCCGGGGGAGGGGTGACGATGTCGGGCCCGGGCGCGTCTTCGCCGGTGCTGACCGCGGTGTCGGGCGCCTCGCCGCTGTCACCGCTCTGGGGCGCGTCGATGCCCGGGGGCGCGTCGTTGGGCGCGCCGCTGTCCACGGCGCTGTTCACGTCGTCGGAACTCCCCGCGTCGGGGGTCACGAAGATGCCGCCACCGCCTCCGCCCGAGCGGGCGGTGCAGCCCGGGAAGAGCGAGAGCGCGAGCAGAAGGGCGGGCGGAAGATAACGCGAGAGGGTCATGGCGTGGGCGTGGTCCTGGTCAGCGGTCGCCGTCGTTCAGCGCCGTCCCTACCTCGACCGCCCCCCTGGCGCCAAGTCAACGGCCGACGCCCCCCATAGCTCGACCGCAAACCGTCGACGCCGTCCGTGGTCCACCGCGCAGGCATTTCGCGAAAAAAAGCGCAAAACATTGGGGCAGTTGAAGTCCCGCGGCAAGACTTGCGCATGACGCTTCTCGGCCCCTTATCTTCACGCGCGCAGGGCCGTTTTGTGCGGCGGAAAAGTGATCGATTCCCTCTTCCTTGGCGGGCGGACTCTGATAGGGTCCGCGCCCTGCGTCGACCTGACGCACCTGTGATGCCGGGTTGACCTCTCGCGGCACGGTTCGATCCGTGGCGCGGGAGTTGACATCCACACACACACCGTGTTCCTAGCGCCGCCGCAGGACCGTGCTGGCACGGCGGCACCCACGAAGCGCGACGCAGAACCCCCGACGACGACGCAACATGCAGATCTTTCCCCGCTCACTCAACCTGCTGCCGGCGATCCTCGCCGTCGGGGTCGCCCTCGGCGGGGGCCTCGTGACGGGTATCGTCTGGTACTACTTCACCCCGAAGCACACGCACGTGGGCTACGCCCCACGGCAGCCTGTGCCCTATAGCCACTGGCTGCACGCCGGGCAGATGGGCATGGACTGCAGGTACTGCCACTCGAACGTGGAACGCGCGGCGCACGCGCAGATCCCGCCGACGCAGACCTGCATGAACTGCCACGGGCTGGTGCGCACCGACTCCGCGCGGCTCCGGCCGGTGCGCGAGAGCTGGTGCTCGACCCTCCCGGCGGATCAGCGCACGGCACAGAACTGCCCCGGCGTGGCCGACGCGCGCCGTCCGGAGCTCGAGCCCAACCAGGCCGTGGAGTGGGTGCGCGTGCACCGCCTCCCCGACCACGTGTACTTCGACCACTCGGCGCACGTCACCGCGGGCGTGGGCTGCGTCGAGTGTCACGGCCGGGTGGATCAGATGGAGATCGTCCGGCACGACCAGCCGCTGAGCATGCAGTGGTGCCTGAACTGCCACCGCAACCCTGCCCCGCACATCCGTCCGCTGGACCAGATCACCAACATGGACCCCAACCTCAGCGGGACCGCGCAGCCTCCGCGCACGCTCAACCCCCCGCAGTCTTGCTCCGGGTGCCACCGATGAGCCGCCGCAAGCCGTACGAGTTCGAGACCGCGCCCGCCGACGCACCGGTGATGTGGACCAGCATGGAGGACTACGCGTCCCTCCAGAGTGATGATCCCGCCGCCCGCGCCGACGCCGCCGCGGAGTTCCACCCCAAGGCCTTCGACTTCTCCGACGGCGTGTCGCGCCGGTCGTTCATGGGCCTCATGGGCGCCGCCGCGGCCTTCGGCGGGCTCCAGGGTTGCCGCCGTCCGGAGGAGAAGATCCTCCCCTATGCGCGCTCGCCCGAGGACGTCACGGTGAACGTGACGAGCTTCTACGCCACGGTCATGGACCGTCGTGGCGAGGCCCTTGGACTCCTGGTCGAGAGCCACGAGGGTCGCCCCACGAAGATCGAGGGCAACCCCGACCACCCCTCGTCCCGCGGCTCCACCGACCTGCTCGCGCAGGCCTCGGTGCTTGAACTCTACGACCCCGACCGCTCGCGCACTCCCTCCAGCGGGTCGGCGAACAAGTCCTGGTCTGACCTCGCCGCCGCCCTCGCCGCCGCCCTCGCGGGGCAGCAGGCGTCGCAGGGCGCGGGCCTCCGCGTCCTCGCCGAGCCGTCGCTCTCGCCGACCTTCGTGCGCATGCGCAGCGCCGTGCTCGCGCGCTTCCCGCAGGCGAAGTTCCACACCTGGTCCGCGGCGGGCAGCAGCAACGCGCGCCTCGGCGCGAAGCTCGCGTGGGGCGCCTCGGTGCAGCCCCTCGTGGACTTCTCTCGCGCGCGGGTGGTCCTCTCGCTCGACAGCGATTTCCTGCAGACCGAGCCCGGCGCGGTGCGTAACTCGCGGAGCTACGCCGAGTCCCGGCGCCCCGGCGAGGGGATGTCCCGGCTCTACGTCGTGGAGCCCACGTTCAGCACCACGGGCACCAACGCCGACCACCGCCTGCGCCTCCCGGGCCGGGATGTGGGTGCGTACCTCGGCGCCCTCGCGGCCCGGCTGGTCTCGACGCACAACCTCGACCTCGGTGAGGTCTCTGGGGCGGTGCGGGCCGCGCAGGCGCCCGCCAACGTGCCCGCGAAGTGGATCGAGAAGGTCGCCGCCGACATCATCGCGCACCGTGGCAGCTCGGTGCTGGTGGTGGGCTCGCGACAGCCGCCCGAGGTCCACGCCCTCGCCCACGCGATCAACAACGCCCTGGGCGTGGTGGGCAGCCTCGTGAAGATCGTGCCGACCGCGGACGCGGGCGAAGACGACGACCACGCGCAGAGCGTCTCGACCCTCGCGAGCGACATCGCGCAGGGGAGGGTGCAGACCCTGGTGATCCTCGGCGGCAACCCCGTGCACGACGCGCCGGCGGACCTCGAGCTCGGCGCCAAGGTCCGCTCGGTGCAGGCGAGCTTCCACCTGTCGACGCACCGCGACGAGACCAGCGCGGCCTGCACGTGGCACGCGCCCCGTGCGCACTGGCTGGAGTCGTGGGGCGACGCGCGCTCTCTCGACGGCACCGTGTCGGTGCAGCAGCCCCTCATCGACGCGATGTTCCAGGGGCGCAGCGACATCGAGCTGCTCGCGCAGATCGCGGGCACCACGACGCCGCGCGGCCACGACCTCGTGCGCGCCACGCTCCGCGGCGAGACCACGGCCCTCGCGGCCTTCGACCGCCAGTGGCGCCGCTCGCTGAACCGCGGTGTGTTCTCCAGCGCCCCGCCGCCTCCGCCTGCGCCGACCCTCGCGGGCGCGGCCATCGCGCAGCGCATCGCGCAGCGCACCCCGGGCAACGCCCTGAGCAACACGAACCTCGAGGTCGCGTTCCAGCTCGACGCCAAGGTGCTCGACGGCCGCCACGCGAACAACGCGTGGCTCCAGGAGCTCCCTGATCCCATCACCAAGATCACCTGGGACAACGCGGCGTACCTCTCGCCGCGCACCGCCGAGGCGCTCGGAGTGAACAGCGGGGACATGGTTCGGCTGAGCAAGGGCAACCGCGCGATCACCGTGGTGGCCTGGGTGCTGCCGGGGCAGGCTGACTTCTCCGTGGGGCTCTCCCTCGGATGGGGCCGCGAGAAGGCGGGCAACGTGGGCAACGGCAAGGGCTTCGACGCCTATCCGCTGCGCGCGGCCGACGCCCTCTGGTTCACCGACGGCGTGACCCTCGCGAAGACCGGCGCGACCTACGGCCTCTCCCAGACGCAGGACCACCACCGCATGGAGGGCCGCCCCATCGCCGTGGAGGCGACCCTCGCGCGCTACCAGGAACTGCCGAACTTCGCCACGCTGCGTTCCCCGTCGCCGCGCACGCTGCCGCTTTGGCGCGAGGTCTCGTACCCCGGCTACAAGTGGGGCATGACCATCGACCTGAACCTCTGCACGGGCTGCAACGCCTGTGTGATCGCGTGTCAGGCCGAGAACAACATCCCCGTGGTCGGCAAGGCGCAGGTCGCCCGCGGCCGCGAGATGCACTGGCTCCGCGTGGACCGCTACTTCGTCAGCCCGAACCCCAACGGGGCGGACAGCGACGCCGAGGCCACGAGCGACCCCGCGGTGTCGAACCAGCCGCTCGCGTGTGTGCAGTGCGAAGAGGCCCCCTGCGAGAACGTGTGCCCGGTGAACGCCACCGTGCACTCGCCCGAGGGGCTCAACGACATGGCCTACAACCGCTGCATCGGCACGCGGTACTGCGCCAACAACTGCCCGTACAAGGTGCGTCGGTTCAACTACCTGAACTTCCACAACGACGGCGTGTACCAGCCCGGCTTCGCCGACACGCCCGAGACCGTTCGGATGCAGATGAACCCGAACGTGACCGTGCGCTTCCGCGGCGTGATGGAGAAGTGCACGTACTGCGTGCAGAGGATCCAGGGCCGAAAGATCGAGGCCAAGCGGCAGAACCGTGAGGTCGAGCGCAACGGCGTGCGGCTCTCGCCGATCGTCGACGGCACCCTGGTCACCGCGTGTCAGCAGGCCTGCCCCGCGGACGCGATCAGCTTCGGCGACCTCAACGACCGCGGCAGCCGCGTGGCGCGCATGCAGCAGGAGGACCGCCGGTACGCGCTCCTCGGCAACCTCGGCACGCAGCCGAGAACGATCTACCTGGCGAAGATCCGCAATCCGAATACGGAGATGCTCGGATGAGCTACGACCCCCCGATCGCCGCGCTCGACGAGAAGCACCTCGTCAAGCCCGGCACCTCCTTCAAGGACATCACCGACTCGGTCGCTCGGGTGACCGAGACGGCCGCGCCCCGCGGCTGGTGGATCGCGTTCCTCACGGCGCTGACCTTCACCGGCGTGCTCGGCGCCTCCATCGGCTACCTCTTCTACCGGGGCGTCGGCGTCTGGGGGAACAACAGCCCCGTGGCCTGGGCCTGGGACATCACCAACTTCGTGTGGTGGGTCGGCATCGGCCACGCCGGTACGCTCATCTCCGCGGTGCTGTTCCTCTTCCGACAGAAGTGGCGCACGTCGATCAACCGCTTCGCCGAGGCGATGACCATCTTCGCGGTCATCTGCGCGCTGATCTTCCCCGGCATCCACGTCGGCCGCGTGTGGCACGCCTACTACATGTTCCCGATCCCCAACTCGATGGGGATCTGGCCGAACTTCAAGAGCCCCCTGCTCTGGGACGTGTTCGCCGTCGGCACCTACTTCACGGTGTCGAGCCTCTTCTGGTTCGTGGGCCTCATCCCCGACCTCGCGACCCTGCGTGACCGCGCGAAGAACAACCTGCGCCGCACGGTGTACGGCTTCCTCGCCCTCGGGTGGCGCGGCTCGAACCGTCACTGGCAGAACTACGAGCGCGCCTACATGATCCTCGCGGCGCTCTCGACTCCGCTGGTGCTGTCGGTGCACTCGGTCGTGTCCTTCGACTTCGCCACCTCGGTGGAGCCCGGCTGGCACGCGACGATCTTCCCCCCGTACTTCGTCGCCGGCGCGGTCTTCTCGGGCTTCGCGATGGTGCAGACGCTCCTGCTGCTCACCCGCGCGGTCTACAAGCAGACCAACCTCGTGACGATGACCCACATCGAGCTGATGAACAAGATCATGCTCGCGACGGGGACCATCGTTGGCTACGCGTACGCGATGGAGTTCTTCATCGCGTGGTACTCGGGCAACCCCTACGAGCGCTACGTGTTCATCAACCGCGCCACGGGCCCCTACGCCTGGGCGTACTGGACGATGATCTCCTGCAACGTGATCTCGCCGCAGCTGTTCTGGTCCAAGAAGCTGCGCACGAACATCCCGCTGAGCTTCGTGCTGTCGATCTTCATCAACATCGGCATGTGGTTCGAGCGCTTCGTGATCATCGTGACCTCGCTGCACCGCGACTTCATCCCGAGCGCCTGGGGCTTCTTCTCCCCGACGCTGGTGGACATCACCACCTACCTGGGGTCCATCGGCCTGTTCTTCACGCTCTTCCTGCTGTTCATCCGCTGGGTCCCGATGATCGCCATCGCGGAGCTCAAGGGTGTGCTGCCCGAGGCCAGCGTGCACCACGACGAGCACCACGACGAGGACCACGCACACACCCCGGCGACGGCCGAGGGCGCGGCGGAGTGACGGCCATGTCTGAGATCGAGACCACTACCGTCAGCGTGCCCGGGGGCTCCCCCACGCTGATGCTCGCCGAGTTCGACAACCCCACGGCGTGCGTGCGCGCCGCGGAGAAGCTGCGCGACGCGGGCTACAAGCACTTCGACACGCACACGCCCTTCCCCATCCACGGGATGGACAAGGCCATGGGCCTGCCCGACTCCCGCCTCGGGTGGATCGTGTTCACCATGGGCCTCACGGGCTTCAGCACCGCGTGCTTCATCATCTGGTACATGAACGCCTTCGACTACCCGATCATCGTGGGCGGCAAGCCCGCGCTGTCGTTCCCGTCGATGGTGCCCGTGTGCTTCGAGCTGACGGTGCTCTTCTCGGCCTTCGGCGCGGTGTTCGGCATGCTCGGGCTCAACAAGCTCCCGCGGCACCACCATCCCGTGTTCGAGTCTGACCGCTTCCGCGGCGCGACCGACGACAAGTTCTACGTCACCGTCGAGACCGCCGACCCCAAGTACGACGCCGAGCGGACGAAGGACCTCCTCGCCTCGGCGCACCCGACGCACATCGAGATCATCGAGGACACGCAGTCGTGAGAACCGCACTCCTCCTCACCGCCGTGATGGCGGCCTCGCTCTCGGCCTGCCGCGGCGAGACCTCGACCGACCCGCCCGTGGTGCTGCTGCGCAACATGCACCAGCAGCAGCGGTACAACTCGCAGTCGACGTCGCGCTTCTTCAGCGACCGCCGCACGATGCGCACGCCGCCCCTGGGCACGGTGTCGCGCTTCCCCGGCGGGGCCAACGCGCGCTACTCCGACTTCAGCGTCTCGCGCGATGAGAACTTCGACGACGACGCCGTGACGCGCGGGCTCGACGACCATGGGGACTACGTCGCCACGGTGCCGGCCTCGGTCACGGGCAGCGCCGACAACGCGCGCGACCTCGTGCGGCGCGGCCAGCAGCGCTACGGGATCTACTGCGCGCCGTGCCACGGCGAGGCGGGCGACGGCCGGGGCATCGTCTGGCTGCGCGGGCAGGGCGGGCGGTACACCTACCCCCAGCCGCCGACCTTCCACGACGACCGCATCCGGCACATGGCCGACGGACAGCTCTTCAACACCATCAGCAATGGCGTTCGCAACATGCCGGCGTACGCGGCGCAGATCGCCCCGCAAGACCGCTGGGCCATCGTGAGCTACGTGCGCGCGCTGCAGATCAGCCAGGCAACTGGAGGGACGCCGTGAGCGCCTCGCATTCTTCCGAGAGCAGGGACTACCGGGTCAAGGGCGGCTTTCTCGCCAACGCGTGGAAGATCTTCGCGGCCGTCGCGGTCGCGGGGCTCGGGGGCGCGTTCGCGCTCGGCGCGGGCGACGGGAAGCGCTTCGCCTTCGCGTACCTCTTCGGGTTCGCGACGGTCTTTGCGATCTCCCTCGGCGCGCTCTTCTTCGTGATCGTGCAGCACCTCACCTCCGCGGGCTGGAGCGTCACGGTGCGGCGCGGCGCCGAGTTCATGATGGTCGCGCTGCCCGTCATGGCGCTGCTCTTCGTGCCGGTGCTGCTCACGAAGACCTCGGAGCTGTACCCCTGGTACCATGTGATGCAGCAGTCGGGTCACGGGCCCACGCACGGCGAGCACGCCGCCCCGTCCCCCGCCCACGGCGAGCATGCGGCACCTGCCCACGGCGAGCACGCCGCGGGCGGTCACGGCGACGCGCACGAGGCGTGGACCCCGGGGCACCGCATGACCCAGGAGCAGATCGAACACCACGAGCACCACGCGCTCATCGAGGGCAAGCGCTGGTACCTCGGGCTGAACTTCTTCTGGGCCCGCCTCGCGATCTACCTCGTGGCCTGGGTGTGGCTGACCCGCACCTTCTTCAGGAACTCCACCTTGCAGGACGCGACGAAGGACATCGTCCACTCGCAGCGCAGCGCCCGCGTGGCGCCCATCGCGGTGACGGTCTTCGCGCTCTCGCTGACCTTCGCGGCCTTCGACTGGTTCATGTCGCTCCAGCCCGAGTGGCCGTCGACCATCTTCGGCGTATGGTTCTTCGCCGCCTCGGTGGTCTCGTCGTTCGCGGCGCTCGTGCTGCTCTCGGGCCTCTTCCGCGCCTCGGGCGTGGTCGGCAACGCGATCAACACCGAGCACTTCCACGACCTCGGCAAGCTGCTCTTCGGGTTCAACTGCTTCTGGGCCTACATCTCGTTCAGCCAGTTCTTCTTGATCTGGTACGCGAGCATCCCCGAGGAGACGGTCTTCTACCACATCCGTTGGGGCGAGGGCCCGTGGACCCCGGTGAGCATCTCCATCGTGTTCCTGCACTTCTTCGCGCCCTTCCTGCTGCTGATCTCCCGCAACACCAAGCGGTTCTTCGGCCAGAAGCTGCTGTACCTCGGCGCGGCGCTGGTGCTCGTGATGCACACCGTGGAGATGTACTGGCTCGTGCTGCCGAACTACGCCGCGCAGAACAGCATCTCGGCGGGTGACGCCCACGCGCTGGCCCCGTCGATCGTCGACGTGCTCGCGCTGGTGGGCTTCGTTGGCGCCTTTCTCGCGGTGGTGTTCTTCAACGCCGCGAAGCACCCCCTGGTCCCGGTGGGCGACCCCCGTCTCCACCGCGCGCTGCACCTCGAGAACGCCTGAGGCCGAACGATGGCAACAGACCGCACAGAACCGCCGATCAAGCGCATCATCGGGATCACCCTGATCTCCGTGGGTACCCTCGTGGGACTGCGCTTCGCGTTCCAGTCGTACTACCTGCAGAACTACGAGGCGCGTCAGCAAGAGGTGATCTACGGGGTCACTGCCGACACCCTCGTGACCGCGCAGCGCGAGGCGCGCGCGAAGCTCAATGGCCTCGGCCCGGCGATGGACACCGCCGCGAGCTCGAACCGCCCGAGCTCGATCGCGCCGACGGGCGCGCCTGACACCGCGGCACGCGTCGGCTGGGGTCTGCTGCCCACGGGATACACCCCGCCGGCCGCACCTCCGCCCGCGCCGACGGCCCCGGTTGTTCCTGCGGCGGCTGTGCCCGCGGCGGCTCCTGCGGCGGTGGCCGGCGCCGTCGCGGCGCCCGCGGCTGCGGCCCCTGCTGCTCCCGCGGCGCCTGCTGCTGCGGCCCCTGCTGCTGCGGCCCCTGCTGCTGCGGCCCCTGCTGCTGCGGCGCCTGCTGCGGCTGTTTCTGCGCCTGCTGCTGCGGCCGTGCTTGCTCCCGGGGCGGCACCGGCCCACTGATTGGAAGGATGTTGAACGCTTCGTCGATCCGATCCAGCGCGGCCGTGGGAGCCATCGCCCTGATGCTCTCCGCGGCCCCCGTGCGCGCGCAGATCAACCAGGCGCCGCGGGAGTTGGAAGGGGTCGGCGTGACTGAGCACCTCAACGCGCAGGTGCCGCGAGAGGCTTTCTTCCGAGATCACACCGGGCGTGAGGTGCGCATCGGTCAGTACTTCGACGGGCGTCGCCCGGTGGTGCTGAACCTCGCGTACCATCGCTGCCCGATGCTGTGCTCGATGGTGCTCAACGCGCTCATGCGCACGTTGACCCGCACCATCTGGAACGTGGGTGATCAGTTCGATGTGATCACCCTGAGCATCGACCCCCGCGACACCTTCGAGGTCGCGGGGCAGAAGCGCACGCGCGTGCTCGGGGCGTACAACCGCCCCACGGCGCAGCGGGGCTGGCACTTCCTCCAGGGGAGCGAGTCTCAGATCCGTCGCGTCACCGAGACGGTGGGCTTTCAGTACCGTTTCGACCCGCAGCAGGATCAGTACGCCCACGCGGCGGTGACGATCCTGCTGACGCCCGATGGCAAGGTGGCGCGCTACCTCTACGGGCTGGAGTACTCGCCCAACGACATGCGCGTCGGGCTCCTGGAGGCCTCCCAGGGCAGGTCCATCAGCACCGCCGAGCGGCTCATTCTGTACTGTTACCACTACGACCCGCAGGGGCAGAAGTACGTGGTGATGGCGCAGCGGGTGATGAAGCTCGGCGGGGCGGTGACGGTGGCGGCGCTGAGCGCGTTCCTCGGCGTCCTGTGGTTGCGCGAGCGCCGTCGTCGGACGAGCGGCTCGGGTTCGGTGTAGACGAGAAGGGGCTCAACGCCTCCCCTCGCGGGGGGCGATCGGCAAGGCTTCAACGATGAACAACGAGACAGTCCAGCTCCCGGCTCAGTGGTCGACCTTCGCGCCAGAGATCGATGGCGTGTTCTATTTCATCTACTGGGTCAGCGTGGTGATGTTCGTCGCCGTCGTCGGGGCGGCGCTGTACTTCGTCTGGAAGTACCGTCGGCAGAAGCCGGGCGAGATCCCCGAACCCACCGGGCACAACACCGTGATGGAGGTCACCTGGACCGTCGCGCCGCTGGTGCTGCTGGTCTACCTCTTCCACGTGGGCTTTCAGGGCTACGTGAAGCTCACCGTGCCCCCGGCGAACGCCATCGAGGTCCGGGCCCGCGCCCGCAAGTGGTCGTGGGACTTCGAGTACCCCAACGGGGCACACACCGTGAACGAACTCTACGTGCCGGTGAACCGCCCCGTGCGCGTGGTGATCTCGTCGGAGGACGTGTTGCACGCGCTGTTCATCCCGGAGTTTCGCGTGAAGCGCGACGCCGTGCCGGGGTACTACAGCACCCTGTGGTTCGAGGCGACGCGCACCACCGGTCGCGAGACCCAGGCCGTGCGCTTCTATTGCGCGGAGTACTGCGGCGCGGCCGAGACCGCCGGCGGGCCGAGCAACCCCCGCGAGGGTCGCCGCCCCGAGTACGACTGGACCGGCCACTTCTCCATGGGCGGCTGGACCTACGTGCTCGACCAGGCCGACTTCGACCGCAAGATGGAGGAGCTCAACGGCCCGCCACGCGTTGGCAATCGCGACGCGACGCCTGCGGAGTGGGGCGCGTTGTTGTACCGCCAGCAGAACTGCAACACCTGCCACTCGGTCGACGGGTCGAACATGACCGGCCCGACGTGGAAGGGGATCTTCGGCCACGAGGTCGAGCTCGTGAGCGGGCAGCGGGTGAACGTCGACGAGCAGTACATCCGCACGTCGATCCTGCAGCCCAACGCCCAGGTGGTGCGGGGGTACTCCCCCGTGATGCCCACCTACGCGGGCTCGCTCAACGATCGCCAGATCGACGCCATCATCGCTTACATCCGTACGCTTCACTGAGGTAGGAGAGGACCAGTTCCATGTCATCCACGGACGTCGCAGAGACCCCGAAGCACGACGCGCACGACGCGCACGGCGGAATGGATCCCAACGAGAACTACCTCACGGCCGGCAAGGGGGTGATGTCCTGGTTGATCACCCTCGATCACAAGCGCATCGGGGTGATGTACCTCGTCGCCGTGATCCTGGCCTTCTTCCTGGGCGGGGTCATGGCGCTGTTGGTGCGCCTTGAGCTCCTGTCGCCGGGCCGCACCATCATGGACGGGAGCACCTACAACCGGGTCTTCACGCTCCACGGCGCGATCATGGTGTTCCTCTTCATCATCCCGTCGATCCCGGCGGCCATGGGGAACTTCATCCTCCCCGTCATGCTCGGCGCGAAGGACGTGGCGTTCCCGCGGCTCAACCTCCTGAGCTTCTACATCTACATCATCGGGACGATCTTCGCCCTCACGTCCATCGTGACCGGCGCGGTCGACACGGGCTGGACCTTCTACACCCCGTACTCCAGCTCCACGAGCTCGTCGGCCACCACCATGGCCCTCGCGGTCTTCATCATGGGGTTCTCGTCGATCCTCACGGGGCTGAACTTCCTCGTGACGATCCACAAGCTCCGCGCCCCCGGGATGCACTGGCGCCGCCTGCCCCTCTTCATCTGGGGCATGTACGCCACCTCGGTGATGCAGATCCTCGCGACCCCCGTGCTCGCCATCACCGTGGCCCTCCTCGCCATGGAGCGCGTGCTCGGCCTCGGCATCTTCGACCCGCAGCTCGGCGGCGACCCGGTGCTCTTTCAGCACTTCTTCTGGTTCTACTCGCACCCCGCCGTCTACATCATGATCGTGCCGGGCATGGCGGTGGCGTCGGAGCTCTTCGCGACCTTCTCGCGCCGCGCGATCTTCGGCTACTTCGCCGTCGCCATGAGCTCCCTGGGCCTCGCGCTCCTCGGGTTCATCGTGTGGGGCCACCACATGTTCACGTCGGGCCAGAGCGAGTGGGCCACCATGGTCTTCTCCGCGCTCACCATGCTCGTCGCGATCCCCTCGGGCGTGAAGGTCTTCAACTGGACCGCCACGCTCTACAAGGGCTCCATCTGGCTCACCACGCCGATGCTCTACGCCCTGTCGTTCCTCGTGCTGTTCACCGTCGGCGGGCTCACCGGGCTCTTCCTCGGCACCCTCGCGGTGGACATCCACCTGCACGACACCTACTTCGTCGTGGCCCACTTTCACTACGTGATGATGGGCGGCACGGTGATGGCCTTCCTCGGCGGCCTGCTCTACTGGTGGCCCAAGATCACCGGCAAGATGTACGACGAGGGCCTCGCGAAGATCTCCTGGGCCCTGGTGTTCATCGGCTTCAACGGGGTCTTCCTGGTGCAGTTCGTGATGGGCTCCCGCGGCATGCCCCGGCGCTACTACGACTACCTCCCCGCGTTCACGAGGTACCACGCGTTCTCGACCTACGGCTCGTGGGTTCTCGGCCTGGGCTTCCTGATCTTCGCGTGGGTGCTGATCAAGTCTCTGCGCTCGGGCGAGGCCGCGCCGCCGAACCCCTGGGGCTCCGCCGCGTTCGAGTGGCAGACCGCCTCCCCGCCGGTCCTCCAGAACTTCTCCAAGGACCTCGTGGTGAACCGCGGCCCGTACGACTATCACCTCGCCACCGAGGAGGAGCTGTCTGACGGCTTCCCCGCCGACGGCGAGAAGCACGACTGACGACAGACTCTCCAATGCCCGTCTACGGAGCACCAGAGCGACGATGAGCACCGCCAGCGAAACGCACGAAGGGGATCACGGCCATGGCCATGGTCACGACCCCTTCCTCGCGCACCACTTCGACACCCCGGCGCAGCAGTTCGACTCCGCCAAGCTTGGCATGTGGGTCTTCATCTGCACCGAGATCCTCATGTTCGGCGGCCTCTTCGTGGCCTACGGCATGCTGCGCAACACCAACGCGGAGATGGTCCACGCCGCGCACACGCACCTGAACCGCATTCAGGGCGCCACCAACACCGTGGTGCTGCTGTTCAGCTCGCTCACCGCGGCCCTCGCGGTGCGGCAGGCGCAGGTGGGCGACCGCAAGGGCGTAACCCGCTGGCTCGCGGTGACCATCGCCTGCGCGGCGATCTTCTTCGTCGTGAAGTTCTTCGAGTACTCCGCGAAGTTCGAGCACGGGCTGCTCCCCGGTCGTTACTTCACCGGGCACCTGCACCACGACCCGAGCTCGCTGCACGCGCCCCTCACCTACGAGGCGCACCGCTTCTTCTCGCTGTACTTCATGATGACCGGTCTGCACGGCATCCACGTGCTCATCGGCATGGGCGTGCTCGCGTGGGCCATGCGCGAGAACATGCGCGGCCGCGTCACCCCCGGGCACTTCACCGCCGTCGAGATCGGGGCGCTCTACTGGCACCTCGTCGATCTCGTCTGGATCTACCTCTTCCCTCTCCTCTACCTGGTGGGCTGATGAGCACGGCACAGCACGACGCCGCGGGCGATCACGGTCACGACCACGCCGACGGCGCGGTCCACGCGCACATCTCTCCGATCATCTTCATGATCGGGATCTTCTCGGCGCTGATCTTCCTCACGGTGGTCACCGTCGCGGTGTCGTACGTCGACCTCGGGCCGGCGAACACCTTCGTCGCGATCCTCGTCGCCACCATGAAGGCCGGCCTCGTCGCCGCCTTCTTCATGCACCTGCGCTACGATCACCCCTTCAACGCGATCATCTTCGTGATGTCGTTCCTGTTCCTCGCGCTGCTGATGATCTTCTCCGCCGAAGACACCGGCTCCCGCGGCTACATCGACCGCGACAATGGCGTGCGCCGCCTCGAGCGCACCGGCGAGATGGCCCCCGGCGGTCTCGTGACCCCTCCGCCCCCCGCGGGACACACCGCTCCCGCGACGCACGGCGCGGCCCCCACCGAGCACCACTGAATGCGGGCCTCCGCGCTCGCCCTCAGCCTCCTCGCCCTCCTCTCCAGCTGTCGTCGAAAGCACGTGCCCGTCGCGTCTGCGCCGGAGCTCGCGTATCCGCAGTGCGCGGGTGACGCCGGCGCGCGGGTGGAGTTCGCGGGCGATCTCCGCGCCGCGCCCAACGCGCTGGAGCCCGACGTCACCGAGCACTTCTCGCTCGAAGACCGCGGATGCCTCCGTGCGTTCATCGCCCGGCAGGACTGGCACATGAACGTCTCCGAGATCGAAGTGCTCTACGACCCGCGGGGGATGCCGCTGCGGGCGTGGAAGCGCATGACCATCCCCGGCGCGCGCAACGGCGACGGTGCGGCGGACATTCG
>JBILLI010000025.1:0-23917 GCA_044376155.1 Polyangiales bacterium | reverse complement strand
CCAGCGCGGCCCGCACGTCAGGCGACGACTCGGTGGTGAGCCGGTCGATGTTCGACAGCGTGTTCGTGACCACCTGTCCGTTCTGCTGCACGGTCCGGTTCACCGAGGCCGTGAGCTCGGCGACGTTTCGCAGGATCTCCCGCATCTCCACGGCCGCCTGCTGATTGCCCAGCGCCTCCGAGAGCCGGTCGGTGACGCGACGCACGTTCTCCGTGATCGCCGCGGCGTTGTTCATGATCTCGTCGGTGCTCGATCCCTCGTTCACCTGTGTGATGCGCCCGCCCGCAGGGATCGCGGGGCGATCGGGCGTGCCCGGGGTGATCGTGAGAAGGTACTCCCCGAGCAGCGACACCGAGCGCCGCGAGACCGTGGCGTTGCTGTAGAGCCGCACGCCCTGGTTCACCCGGATGTCGATGCGCGCCTTGGCGCCCTCAAGGCGGATCCGCTCGATCTCGCCGATGGCGATGCCCGCGGTGAGCACCCGCGATCGCGGGACGAGCCCCGTCGCGTCGTTGAAGAGGGCGTAGACGGTCATGCTCCCGCCGCCGCCCTGCTGCTTGAACAGCGTGCGCCACAGCGTCACCGAGGCCACCACCGCCGCGATGAGCAGCAGGCCGACCTTCAGTGAGCGGGAGAGGTTCTGCATGAGCGGCGGCAGCATACACGCGCCCCCGCGGGAGAACGAGGCGTTACGGCGACGCGCTCGCGGGCGCGGCGGGGGACGCGGGCGCGGCAGGAGACGCGGGCGTGGCGGGGGCTTCGCGGCGTTCGATGCGCACGGTGAGCTGGCCCGCGCGCGGCACCACGACGCGCGGCGCCGGGAGCACCCGCGCCTGCGCCCGGGACGAGATGCTCCGCGCGGGGATGCGCTGGCCGATGAGCGCGTCGCCGACGACCTCGGCCTGACGTGCCGCCTCGGTCTGTCCCGGGATCCCGGGGCCCGGCGCGACCTCGACGATCACCCGCGCGACCTCGCCGCCACGCGCGCGGATACGCTGCGCGATCTGCCGCACCACCGTCACCTGCGAGGGCGTGAGCACCTGCGCCCGGGGCGCGACGACGAAGGGCGTCGCGAAGCGCACGGTGACCGCGTCGTCGAGCCAGGTCACCACCTCGGCGCCGGTGTCGGGGCAGCCGTCGTCGTCGGTCACGCCGTTGATCGTCTCGGGCTGGTCGGCGCAGCGATCGGCCTCACCGACCACGCCGTCGCGGTCGGGATCGTTGTCGGCGCAGCCCGGTCGCCAACGGTCGGCGGTCGCGCCCTGGGCGTCGTCGGGGCACTGATCGCTCGCGTCAGTCACGCCATCGCCGTCGCGGTCGGGCAGCGGGCAGCCGCCGCGCGCGGGGTCAGGGCGCGGCCCCTGCGCCACTTCAATGCAGCGGTCATCGGGGTCGAGCACGCCGTCACGGTCGGTGTCGGGGATCGGGCACCCGCGGCGCGCCTCGTCGGGGTGCTCACCGCTGGCGGTGGAGGGACACTCGTCGTCGACGTCGTCCACGGTGTCACCGTCGTTGTCGGCGTCGGCGCAGCCGTCTTCGTCCTGGAAGTTGTCGGCGTCTTCGGGGTCGTTGGGGCAGCGGTCGGCGGTGTCGAGCACGCCGTCCTGGTCGTTGTCACGATCGGCGCAGCCGTCTTCGTCCTCGAAGTCGTCGCGGTCTTCGGGCTCGGTGCGGCAGCGGTCGGAGGCGTCGACCACCCCGTCGCCGTCGGTGTCGATGCCGCGGGGGGCGTACGAGACGCCGGCCATCGCGCGCCACGCGGGCATGAGGGCGCCCGTGCCAAGAGGCATCGCGCCGCCCGCGAAGAGCTCGATGTCGCGCGCCGCATCGGTGGCGTAGCGCAGGCCGTAGTAGAGCTCCTGGGTGTTGGCGCTGGTGAACCCGCTCTCGGTGCCAAAAGAGAAGGTCGCGAGGTAGTCGAACACGAAGGTCAGCGGCACCTCGGTGCGGAACAGCGGGCGAATCGCCACGCCCGCGCCCGCGACCCCGACGCTGCCGACGGCGAGGTCGCCGATGCGAGACGTGTCCCGAATGCGCGCGCCCGCGTTGGCGGTGAGGGTGATCGCGGGCAGGCGCCAGTCGAAGCCCAGCATGGGCGCGAAGGTGAAGCCGCCGCTGCCCTGAAAGCCCTTGTCGTCACCGAGCGGAATGGCCGCGCCGAGGTCGAGGCGAAGGCCGATGCCCCGGGCGTCACGGCGGCGCGCGCGCTGGACGATGGCCCACGAGACCTCGACCCGCAGGTCGCGAATCGCGGTGTCGGGCAGGCGCACCCCCCGCGCGCCGAGCACCGGGGTGGTGCCCTCACCCGCCTGCGCCAGCACCACAGGCACGGCCGCGGAGATCTGAAAGCGCTGGGCGAAGCCGATGGCGAAGAGGAAGTCCGAGGTCAGGGCATAGTCCACCGCGGGCGAGGCCTGGGTGGCGCCCACGGGGGTGAGCGTGAGCGGGCGGCTCATGAGGTTGAACGTCAACCCGAAGCCGATGTCTCCCGAGGGTTGCAGCACGCTGCCGCGCAGCGCGAGATGATCCGTGGGCCCCGCCGCGGGCCAGAAGGTCTGCACGTCCACCGAGCCCTGCGTCCCGATGCCCTGGGCCGCGGCGCCGCGCGCCATGAGAAGGGCTCCAAAGCCCACCGACAGCATCCCGACTCGCTTCACCGCCGCCTCACTCTTCGATCTTCGCAAGCTGCTCTACACCGACACATGGGATGCTCTCACCGCGCCGGATAGACCGCGTCGACCCGCACTTCGAGGTCTTGCGGGGACGCGTCTCCACGGACCACGGTCACGGTGACCGCGCGCATCGCGCCGCGGTCCATGCCCTGCCGCGCGCCGATCTCACCGATGGCCGAGATTCGTTGGCCGTCGATCGCGGTGATCCGGTCGTCGGGCCGCAGGCCCGCGGTGTTCGCGGGCGACACGGCGTCGACCTCGAGCACCCGGAGGTAATCTCCGTGGACCTCGAAGGTCACCCCCATGCCCAGCATCGGCGCCGGCGCCTCGACCCGCAGGGTGAGCTCGGCGCCGCCCTCCAGCCGCAGCAGGTGGTCGCCGCCGTCGGCCGCCCCCATGGGAATGCCACGAAACTCCGCGCGTCCCACGGGATCGCTGAAGGCCCCGTCGTCGTCCCACAGCTCCACCCGCATCTGCGCGCTCGCGGGCAGGTAGAGGGTGATGAACGCGTCGGCCCACACGGCCCGGGCCTGATCGCGCGCGATGGGCGAGCGGTAGACCTCGACGTCGTTGCGGTAGAGCCGCACGGTGAGGTCCGGCGGGCTGTCGTCGTCCCAGGCCCGACCGTCGGTGCGCTGGGGCGGGAGGGCGGCCGACACGAAGGTCACGCGCCGCACGCTCTCGGGGGGGGCGGCGAGGCGGTTCGCTTCGATGAAACCCTGCGGAGGACGGCGCGTCGCCGAGGTGTACCGCGGGAACACCGCGCCGCACCCGGTCAGCGCGGCGAGGCCGAACGCGGCAAGCAGCAGCGTGCGAGGGGGGGTCATGGGCGCGCGGAGGATAGCGGAACCCTCCCCCGCGAGAAACGGATTTTCCGCGGCGTCGACGCCCGAGTGCGGCAGCGGGCGCCCGACCCCGTGGTCAGTTCAGCGCGTCGCCCTCGACCGCGAGGTCGTCACTCACCACCCGCACCCGCGCGACGCCGCCGTCTTTCAGCGCGCCGAAGAGGATCAGCTCCGCGAGGGGCTTCTTGATCTTCTGCTCCACGAGTCGGGCCATGGGCCGCGCGCCGAACGCGGGGTCGTAGCCCTTCTCACCGAGCCAGCCCTTCGCCTCGGCGCTCACGTCGAGGGTCACGCGCTTCTCGTCGAGGGTCACCTGCAGCGCCTTCAGCTCCTTGTCCACCACCTGCAGGATCACCGCGGCGCTGAGCTGCCCGAAGAGCACCGTGGCGTCGAGGCGGTTGCGGAACTCCGGGGTGAACAGTTTCTCCAGCGCGCCCTTCGCCTTGCCCTGATCGATCCCCGCCTGCACGCCGAAGCCCACGACCTTCTCGCTCATCTCCCGCGCGCCCACGTTGGTGGTCATGATGAGCACGACGTTGCGAAAGTCAGCCTTCTTGCCGTTGTTGTCGGTGAGCGTGGCGTGGTCCATGACCTGGAGGAGGATGTTGAACAGGTCCGGGTGGGCCTTCTCGATCTCGTCGAGCAGCAGCACCGCGTAGGGGTGCTTGTTGATCTGGTCGGTGAGCATCCCCCCCTGGTCGAAGCCCACATACCCGGGCGGCGCGCCGATGAGCCGCGAGACCGTGTGTCGCTCGCTGTACTCGCTCATGTCGAAGCGCAGGAACTGCACCCCGAGCACCTTCGCGAGCTGCTTGGCGAGCTCGGTCTTGCCCACGCCCGTGGGGCCCGCGAAGAGAAAGCTCCCGATGGGCTTGTCGCCCGTGCGCAGACCCGAGCGCGCGAGCTTGATCGACGACGCGAGCGACTCCACCGCGGAGTCTTGCCCGAAGATCAGCCCCTTGAGATCGGACTCGAGGTTCTTGAGCTGCTCGCCCTCCGAGGCGCTCACGCTCTTCTCGGGGATCTTCGCCATCTTCGCGACGATCGACTCCACGTCCTTGAGGGTGACCCGCCGCGTGCGGTGCTCGTCGCCGCGCATGCGGTCCTGCGCGCCGGCCTCGTCGATGACGTCGATGGCCTTGTCGGGCAGGAGCCGGTCGTTGACGTGCTTCGCCGAGAGCTTCACCGCGGCCTCGATGGCGTCGTCGTCGTAGCGCACGTCGTGGTGCGACTCGTACTGCGGCTGCAGCCCCTTGAGGATCTTCACCGCGTCTTCGAGCGAGGGCTCGCCGACCTCGATGCGCTGGAACCTCCGCGCCAGCGCGCGGTCGCGCTCGAACGCAGACTTGTACTCCTGGTAGGTCGTCGACCCGATGCACCGGAGCTGACCCGAGGCGAGCGCGGGCTTGAGGAGGTTCGACGCGTCCATGCTCCCGCCCATGGTGGCGCCGGCGCCCACGATGGTGTGGATCTCGTCGATGAACAGCACCGCGTGGGGCACCTTCTTCAGCGCCGCGAGCACGGCCTTCAGGCGCTCCTCGAATTGCCCGCGGAACTTGGTGCCCGCGAGCAGGGCGCCCATGTCGAGGGAGTAGATCACCGCGTCGGCGAGCACCGCGGGCACGGTCTTCTCGTGAATGGCCTTGGCGAGACCCTCGGCGATGGCCGTCTTGCCCACACCGGGGTCACCCACCAGCAGCGGGTTGTTCTTGCGGCGGCGGCAGAGCACACGGATGGTGCGCTCGAGCTCGAGCTCGCGGCCGATGAGCGGGTCGATGCGCCCCTCGGCGGCCTGGGCGTTGAGGTCGGTGCAGTACTGCTTCAGCGGGTCCTTCACCGCGGGCTCTTCTTCGTCGTCACCGCCGCCGCCTCCGCCCCCCTGCGGGCCGCGCTCCGGCGCCGCGCCGTCATCGCCCGTGGACTCGGGCAGCGCGGGGTCACCCGGCTCCTTGCCGATGCCGTGGGAGGCGAAGTTCACCAGGTCAATGCGCGCGACGCCCTCCTGCTGCAGGAGGAAGAGCGCGTGGCTCTCCTGCTCGCGGTAGAACGCGACGAGCACCGCGGCCACGTCGACCTTCTTCTGCTCCGACGAGAGCGCGTGGATCGTCGCGCGCTGCAGCACACGCGACACCGCGAGGGTCTCCTGGATCTCCAGCGCGCGGTCGTCGGGCACCGACTCCATCGCGTCGTGCAGGAACTCCCGCAGCGAGCCCTCAAGCCGCTTGAGGTCGGCGCCGCAGGCCTTCAGCGCCTTCTTCGCCCAGGCGTCGCGGAGGAACGCCAGCAGCAGGTGCTCCAGCGTCACGTACTCGTGCCGCATCTCCGTGGCGAGCTCCAGCGCATGCTGAAACGAGGCCTTGAGCTCCTTCGTGGCGGGGGGCGTCTGTGCCATGATCAGTCATCCTCCGGTTCCATCGAGAGCTTCAGCGGGTACTCGTAGGCCCGCGCGAGCCGATGGACCTTGTCGATCTTCGTCTGCGCCACGTCGTGGGTGTACACCCCCGCGACGCCGACGCCCTTCTGGTGCACGTGCAGCATCACCTGCACCGCGTCGGTCTCAGACTTGTGAAACACGTCGACCAGCACCGCCACCACGAATTCTCGGGTGGTGTAGTGATCGTTGTGCAGCAGCACCTTCCACATCTTCGGCTTCGCGATGCGGCGCTCGGTGCGCGTGATCACCGCCGTGTCGAAGTCGTCCTCGGGTCGTTCGGCCATCTCGCTTGGATTCCTACCGCAGTTCGCCGCCGCCCGGGAGCGCGCGCAACCCCGCCGCGGCGTGCAGCGCGGGGAGCTCACGCTGAATCGCCTCCCACTCCCGGCCCACGAAGTCGCGCACGGCGCGGTCGAGCCCGGGGTGGAGGATCCAGTGCGCCGAGTGCGTCACGCAGGGCGCGAACCCGCGGCTGAGCTTGTGGTCGCCCCCCGCGCCGCCCTCGAAGCGCTGGATCCCCTGCGCGATGCACGTCTCCACGGCGTGGTAGTAGCAGACCGCGAAGTGCAGAAAGGGGTGCTCCTCGAAGCAGCCCCAGTAGCGCCCGTAGAGGTGCGTGGGCGAGGCGACGTTGAGCGCGCCCGCCACCACGCGCCCGTCGCGCACCGCCTCGACGAGCGAGAGGTGCGGGCGAAAGCGCGTGAGCACGTCGGCGAAGAAGGCCTCGTTGAGGTAGCGCCGCCCCCACACGAACTTGTCGGCGGTGGACGTGTACAGCGACCACAGGAGCCCCGCGTCGTCGGGGGAGAGCTCGTCGCCCGCGCGGGTGCGCAGGGTGATTCCGCGCTCGGCCACGGCGCGGCGCTCGCGGCGGAGCTGGTGTCGCCGCTTGCTGTCGAAGCGCGCGAGAAAGGCGTCGTAGTCGGCGTAGCCCGCGTTGTCCCAGTGGAACTGCACCCCGCGCCGCAGCGCCCACCCCGCGGCCGTGAGCGTCGCCTCGTCGCGCGCGTCGGGGAAGAGCACGTGCACCGATGAGCAGCGCTCCTCGACGGCCAGCGCCACCGCGGCCCGCCACAGCGCGGCCCGCAGCGCGTCCCCCGGCTCGCCCGCGGCGATGAGCGCGCGAGGCCCCGTGCACGGGGTGAAGGGCACGGCGAGAACCATCTTGGGGAAGTACCGAATGCCCGCGTGCCGCGCGGCCTGCGCCCAGCCGTGGTCGAAGACGAACTCCCCGGCGCTGTCGTCGCGGCGGTACATCGGGGCCGCGGCGACGAGGCGTTCACCGCGCCAGAGCGTGAGGTGCCGGGGGTGCCACGCCTGCGCGGGCGCGGCGCAGCCGTTGGACTCCATCGCGTCGAGCCAGTCCCAACGTTGAAAGGGGGTGCACGCGCCGTCGAGGAGCGCATCCCATTGCGCCGCAGGGACTTCGGAGACACGCGAGAGCACGCGCAGGTGCAGGGCTGGTTCGACGCCATCCATGAGAGGGGGACGGAGGATATACGGCGCGAAGGATGGGGGTGCCATCCCCCGTTCGGGCAGCGGCCGGTGACCGCCACCCGCCGCCCGGTCAGGGGATCACCAGCTCTGGCGCGCGCCCGCGAACTGCAGCGTCAGGCCGATCGTGGCGTCGCCCGCGAACGCGAAGCCCGGCGAGGGGGTGTTGTCGGTGGGCTGGAACACCTGACGACCGTACACGTCGTAGCCGAAGGTGAGCTTCAGCGGGTTGAACAGCGGCACCGAGAGCCGCACGCCCGCGCGCAGGATGAGGTCCTGCGTGGCGCCCGGGTCACGGAAGGCGACCTCGACGTTGAACCCGCCGTCGATGGCCCGCCCGCCGACGGTGAACAGCGTACCCGGGCGGAGCACGAGGCGACCGAGCATGTTGAACTGCGCGGTGCGGCGGGGGTCCCCCGACGGAGAGAAGACCTCGGCCCAGTCGGCGCCGGCGCCGAGGTCGAGGGTCATGCGGGGCATCAGCTCGAAGGTCGCGCCCGCCGTGGGACGCACCTGGAGGTGATGAAATTCGCGGGGGCGCACGCCCATGGCATTCGCCGGGGGGAGGTCGAACTCCGACTCGACGTAGCCCTCGACGAAGGGCAGCGGGTGGAACCACCGGCGGTTGGAGCGGAAGTACCGCCAGGTGAACTTCGTGGTGAGCGCGATGAGGTCGAGGTTCTCGATAAAGCCAGTCGCGGTCCCGCCGGCGCTGAGGGTCTCCTGCGCGCCGTACCGCAGGCGCAGACCGTTGAGCCAGGTGTACGCGGGGTGGTCGGCGTCGGCGCGGGCCTCGGTGTCGACGCGGAGCGCCGTCGCCTGCGCGCGGGTGAGCTGCGCGTCGGAGTAGAGCGCCGTGTCGAGGTTCTCGATGGTGGTGTTCGAGAACTGCGCGTCCACCGTCCACCGGAACTGCCAGCGGGTGTTGTTCGCGGGGTCCTCGGGCACCCGCGCGACGCCGTCGGCCCCGGGCGTCTGCAGCCACGTCGAGAGCACGTCCTGGAGCGAGTCGGTGCGGTGCCGCTGCCAGGGGATGTCGGCCGCGACGCCGTCGGCGCCGCTCTCGGCGACGTAGCCCGTGGTGATCACGGTGTACTCCTGCGCGTCGTCGATGGCGCGGCCGTTCACGAAGACCGCGCCCTCGCGCACCGTGAGCCCGCGCACGACGAACGACGCGCTGCGGCCCGCGGTGATGAAGGCCTTGAGCTTCGCGCCGGTGACGCTCGCGCGCTGCAGCGTGTCGGCGAAGGGCATCGCGGCCTGGATCGCCAGCGCCGAGACGCCCTCGCGCAGCGGGAAGAGCGCGCGCATCTTCAGCGCGCCGTGGTTGATCACCGCGATCTCGGAGTGGGTGACGTCGCGCGCGACGTCGAGGGCGTAGTTCGCGAAGTCGTCCTGCGACATGGGCCGCGCGAGGCGCCCGCCGGGCAGCGTGCGGCCGTAGCTGTCGCAGAGCCAGCGGGTCGTCGCCTCGACATAGCTCGCCACCGGCGCGGGCGCGTCGCCGCTGCGCGAGCGGCGCGCGGTGGGTTCACCCGTGAGGTCGAGCACGAGCGCGCCGCCCTCGCGGCTGGCCGCGAGCAGCGTGCCCGAGCGGTCGGCGCGCAGCGAGCGCAGGCCGTTCTCGAGGTCGTGCACCACCATGGCGTCGGGGCCCACGCCGGGCTCGAAGCTGTTCGCGAGGTCGAGCGCGGTCTGCAGCGGCGCCGCGCCGTCGGGGTCGAAGATCACCACGACCTTGGTGGCGCCCGCGGCCCGCGCCTCGGCGACCTCGCGGGTGATGGACTCGTCCAGGGGATCGAGCGTGAGGCCCGCGCGACGATCGCTCGCCGCCTCGACCAGCGCCGAGGGGTGCAGCAGCGTCACGATGCCCACGCGCTGCCCGGCGTGCTCGACGATCACGGGCGGATCCGCGGCGTCTTGCACGACGTCGCACAGCGGCTGCCCGGCGCCCTCGCAGTGGAGGTTCGAGGCGACGAAGCGCACGCCCTGACCGGCGATGGCCCGCGCCGCGGCGAGGAAGGACGCGCGGCTGCCAGCGAGGTCGCGGTGACCCAGCGAGAGCACGCGGTATCCCATGGCCCGCGCAGCGGCGCCCAACGTCGCGGCGTCGTGGTCCACGGTGAGGCGGCTCACGGCGGAGTTTCCGATGAAGTCACCCGCGTCGATGCGCAGCGCATCGGCCTCGCCCGCGAACTGCGACGCCACCGCGCGCATCGAGACCGAGACGCCCTCTGACGCGCCGCACGACACGTCGGCGAAGCCGCCGTTCACGGCCGACGACACCGCCACGAGCAACGGCGTCGGCGGCGCGGGCGGCGCCGGGGGCGGCGGCGGACAGGTCGGACACTCCGGGCACGCAGTCGCCGGGGGCGTCACCGGCACCGCCGGGCGCGCACCGGGACGCGTCGGCCCTGGCCGCGCAGGCTGCGCGGTCGCGACAGCCGACAGACCCATCGCCGCGGTCACCAGGGACCCCACCATCCACCGACGGCGAACGCTGTGACTCATCTCTAATACCTCCCAGACAGGCATTGGCCTGCGAAGTTATGGAATGCGCGGCCCACGCGCGTTGGCGGCGCTTCTACGTTGAAGCGCCCCCGACATTCAAGCGCACCGCCCGCGGTCTGACGCGTCGCAGGAGTCGAGCGCATCACCCGTCAGGGCGCGCAGGGTGTTCACCGAACGATGAGGTTCAGGATCTTGCCGGCCTTGTAGATCACCTTCGTGACCGCCTTGCCGTCGCACGCGCGCGCGACCCCGGGGGTGGCCTGGGCGGTGCGCACGGCGAGGTCCTCGTCGGCCTCCCGCGGGAGGTCCACGGTGCCCACGGTCTTGCCGTTCACCTGCACGCCGATGGTGATGAGCGCATCGGTGGCGTAGCGCTCCTCGGCCACGGGCCACGGCGCGTACGACACCCCGCCGGGGGCGACCGGGTGGCCGAGGGCGCGCGTCCAGAGTTCTTCGGCGAGGTGCGGCGCGAAGGGATTGATGATCTGCGCGAGGGGCTCGAGCACCGCGCGGGCGCGGGCGCCGCTGGCGAGGAGATCCCGCGTGGCGACGTGCAGCGCGCTGATGGCCGTGTTGAGGTTGAGCGTCTCGATGTCGCGCGTGACCTTCTTGATGGCCTTGTGCACGGTGCGCAGGTCGGCCTCGTCGGCGGCGTCGTCGGTGACCCGCGGCGCGTCGTCGTCGCCCTCGAAGAAGATGCGCCACACGCGCTTGAGCCAGTTGTGCTGCGACTCGAGACCGCTGGTCTGCCAGGGCTTGTCGCTCTCCAGCGGGCCGAGGAAGCACAGGTACACCCGCAGCGCGTCGGCGCCGTAGTCTCGGATCACCTCGTCGGGGTTCACCACGTTGCCGTAGCGCTTCGACATCTTCTCAAAGCGCCGGTTGACCACCGCCTCGCGGCCGTCTTCGAGCAGCACGCGGGCGGTGTCTTCGGCGCGGTCGAGCACCTTCACCAGCACCCGCCCGGCGTCCTCGGCGCGGTGGAACACCTGCTCGGGAATCAGCCGCCCCGCCTCGGGGAACTTCTCGGTCTCGCTCGGGGCGAAGAAGGTCTCGCCGAGCACCATGCCCTGGTGGCGCAGCTTCGCGAAGGGCTCGGCGTCGCGCACCGCCCCGATGTCGTGGAGGAACCGCTGCCACATGCGGGCGTACAGCAGGTGCCCGACGGCGTGCTCGTCGCCGCCGACGTAGAGGTCCACGGGCATCCAGTAGTCGCTCTTCGCGCGGTCGCAGAGCGCGTCGGCGTTCTTCGGGTCGCAGTAGCGCAGGAAGTACCAGCTCGACCCCGCGCTGCCGGGCATCGTGTCGGTCTCACGTCGCAGCGCCCGCCCCGTCTCGGGGTCGGTCACCCGCACCCAGTCCTCGGCGTTCGCGAGGGGAGACTCGCCCGTGCCGCGCGGGCGGTAGTCGGCCACGGCGGGGAGCACCAGCGGGAGCTCGTCGTCGCGCAGCGCGCGCACCAGCTCGCCGTGTTCGTCCTTGAGCACGGGGATGGGCTCGCCCCAGTACCGCTGCCGCGCGAAGGCCCAGTCGCGCAGCGAGTACGTCACGGTGCCGCGCCCGAGGGACCGCGCCTCCAGCCACGCCACCGCGCGCGACACGGCCTCGCCGCCGCGCGTGCTCACCCCATCGAGCGGACCGCTGTTCACCATCGTCCCCTCGCCCGCGTACGCGGCCTCGGCGACGTTGCCCCCCGAGACCACCTCGCGCACGGGCAGGCTCATGGCCCGCGCGAAGGCCCAGTCGCGCTCGTCGTGAGCGGGCACGGCCATGATCGCCCCGGTGCCGTAGCCGTGGAGCACGTAGTCCGCGATCCACACCGGGATCTGCTCACCCGTGGCGGAGTTCGTGGCGAAGGCCCCGGTCCAGACGCCGGTCTTCTCCTTCGAGGCGCGGCGCTCCAGCTCGCTGCGCGAGGCGCTGCGGCGCACGTAGGCCTCCACCGCGGCGCGCTGGGCGTCGGTGGTGATCCGCGCGACGAGCTCGTGCTCCGGCGCGAGGACCATGTAGGTCGCGCCCCACAGCGTGTCGGGACGCGTGGTGAAGACCGTGATGGTGGCGTCGTGACCCGTCACCGCGAAGCGCACCTCGGCGCCCTGCGACCGACCGATGCGCTCGCGCTGCATGGTCTTCGTGGCCTCGGGCCAGTCGATGGTCTCGAGCCCTTCGAGGAGCTGATCGGCGTAGGCCGTGATGCGGATCATCCACTGCCGCATCTGCTTCTGCACCACCGGGTGCCCGCCGCGCTCGGAGCGTCCGTCGACGACCTCGTCGTTCGCGAGCACCGTGCCGAGGGCCTCGCACCAGTTCACCGTGCTCGCGCCGAGGTACACCCGCTCCGCGGCGAGGAGCCGGGTGAAGATCCACTGCGTCCACTTGTAGTAGTCGGGCGACGCGGTGGAGAGCTCGCGGGACCAGTCGTAGCTGAGCCCGAGCATCTTGAGCTGGCGTCGGAAGTTGGTGATGGCCTCCTCGGTGGAGACCTGCGGGGCCACGCCCTCGTCGATGGCGCGCTGCTCGGCGGGGAGCCCGAAGGCGTCGTAGCCCATGGGGTGCAGCACGTTGAAGCCCAGCGCGCGCTTGTAGCGGCAGACGACGTCGCCCGGGGTGTACGACGCGGGATGGCCCACGTGGAGCCCCTTGCCGCTGGGGTACGGGAACATGTCCAGGGCGTAGAACTTCGGGAGGGTGAAGTCCTCGCGCGCGACGTAGCTCCCGTGCGCGTCCCAGTGGTGCTGCCAGCGGGCCTCGATCTCGTTCGGACGGTACGGCATGACGCGGGTGGACGTAGCAGCGCGACCCCATCGCCCGCAAGGATCTCAGCCCGTCGGCGGGTCGACGTAGGTGACCACCTCGTTGCGAAAGGTACGCAGCAGCGTCTCGCCCGGCGCGTGGGAGAGCACGTAGTTCGGCCCCACGGGGACCTTCCCCATGCCGTTGGGCGTGTCGACGATGAACTTCGGCAGCGCGATGCCCGTGAGCCGCCCCTGCAGGCGTTCCATGATGTCGATGCCGGCCGCGAGGGGCGTGCGCAGGTGCCCGGTGCCCCGCACGGGGTCGGACTGCAGGAGGTAATACGGCCGCACCCGCGCGCGAATCAGCCCGCGAAAGAGCGCCTCCAGGGTCTCGGCGCGGTCGTTCACCCCGCGCAGGAGCACGGCCTGGTTCATCACCGGGATCCCGTGGTCCACGAGGCGCTCCAGGGCGCGCACCGACTGCGGGGTGAGCTCTTTGGGGTGGTTGAAGTGGGTCATCAACCACAGCGGCGCGGCCTTGCGCAGCGCGCGGCAGAGGGAGTTCGTGACGCGCGAAGGCAGCACCACCGGCGCCCGCGTGGCGAGACGGATCGTCTCCACGCTCGGCACCTCGCGCACCATCGCGAGCACCCGCGTGAGCCGCGCGGTCGACATCACCAGGGGATCACCCCCGCTCACGATCACGTCCCGCACCTCGGGGTGCGCGCGGAGCCACTCGATGGCGGGGCGAAGCCGCTCCTCGGAGCGCGCGCCGCCGTCCTGCCCCACCATGCGCGACCGCGTGCAGAAGCGGCAGTACACCGAGCAGCGGTCGGTCGCGAGCAGCAGCGCGCGGTCGGGGTAGCGCTGCACGAGGTTCGGCGCGACCTCGTGGGCCTCTTCGCCCAGCGGGTCGCGGAGGTCGCCCTTCACCTCCACGGCCTCCTGCGCGCGGGGCACGCACTGCAGGCGGATGGGACACGCCGCGTCGTCAGGATCGCAGAGCGAGAGGTAGTAGGGCGTGATCGACATCGGGAAGCCCGACGCGATGGAGCGCCGCGCGCCCTCGCGCTCGTCGTCGGTCAGGCGCAGCGCGCGCTCCAACCCGGCGAGGTCGGTGACGGCCTCGCGGGCCTCGTCGCGCCAGGTGCGACGACGGGGAGCGACAGGGAGGATGGGGAGAACAGGGAGGCGGGGCGGTGACGACATGGACGCGAGCGCTGCACTACCCGAAGGACCGGGGCGATGTCACGGCGTCGCGGACTCGGACTTCGTCGTCGGCTGATCGCCGGCCTGCGGGGAGTAGTCGTAGCGGCCATAGTAGTAGCCCGGCGAGTCGTCGCGGCCGTCGAAGCCGTTGAGCACGCAGCCCACCACCCGACTGCCGAGGCTCTTGAGCTGGCGCACGACCATGGCTGCGTGGTCTCGCCGGGTCTGCCGCGCGCGCACCACGAGGACCACGCCGTCGAGCTGCGCGCCGAGCGCGAGCGCGTCGTTCACCGCGTTGATCGGCGGCGAGTCAAAGATCACCCGGTCGTAGCGACGGCGGAGCTCGGCGAGCACGTCGGCCGCCTTCTGGCTGTGTAGCAGCTCCGCGGGGTTCGGCGGCAGCGGCCCGCACGGCAGCACCTGGAGGTTCGGCACCGGCGTGTCGAGGATCACGTCGTCGAGCGTCGCCTCGTCGATGAGCACGCTCGTGAAGCCCACCGGCGGACGCAGGCGGAACACCCGATGGATGCGCGGACGCCGCAGGTCACCGTCCACCAGCAGCACGCGCTTGCCCGAGTGCGCCAGGGTCGTCGCGAGGCTCACCGCGGTGAAGGTCTTGCCCTCGCGCGGCGACGCGCTCGCCACCATCAGCATCTGGAAGGGGGTGTCGGGCGACATGAACAAGAGGTTGGTGCGAATGCCGCGCGCCATCTCGGCCACCATCGATGAGGGGTGCGAGTGCACCACGAGGTCGAGGTTGTCGATGGGCTCGTGCGTCGTTGGGCGGTCGCTGTACTGGTACTTCGCGCCGTCGCGCACGGTGCGGTCGGTGATCTTCGGGAGGAAGCCCAGGCTCGGCACGCCCAGCACCTCTTCCACGTCCTGCCGCGAGCGCACGGTGCGGTCGGCGAAGGCCGCGAGCAGCGCCGCGAAGACCCCGAGCACGAGGCCGAGCGCCGCGCCGACCATGAGGCTCACGAACACCCGGGGCTTGATGGGCGACACGGGCAGCAGCGCGTGGTCGAGCACAGAGATGTTGTTCACCTGCAGGTCGCGCATGAGGTTGCCCTCGGTGGAGCGCTCCAGCACGATGCCGTAGATCTTCGCGTGGTTGTCGCGCTCGCGGGAGAGCCGGGAGTACTCCATCTCGTGCTGGTTGAGCTCCACCGCGAGGCGCTGCGCCCCCCCGAGCTCACCGCGGATGTTCCCCTCGGCGCGAATCACCCCGCGGAGCTCGGCCTCGGCCGCGCCGCGGATGTTCGAGACCTCGGCGCGAAAGAGGTTCACCACCGAGGTGGTGCGGGCGCGGGCGGTGCGCAGCTCCATGGCGCGGGGCAGGTAGCGGGGCTCCAGCGCGGCCTCCTCGCGGCTGGCCTGCTCGAACTGCGTGCGCAGCGTCGCGAGCACGGCCGACGCGAGGAACTCCGGCGCGGTGAGCGACGACATCGCGTTCGACACCTGCCGGTGCCACGTGGCGCGGTCCTCGGCGGTGGCGTCGAGGGCCCCGCCCTGGGCGGCCTCGGTGAGCGAGCGGGTGACGTCGCGCTCGGCGCGCTGCACCTCGGTGACCCGCGCGGCGAGGGTGAAGCGACGGGTCTGCGCGTCGGTCAGCGCCTCGGAGAGCCGCGAGATGCGGTTGCCGAGGATGTTCCGCTGGTCTTGAAAGTTATCCGAAACGATGCCGTGCGCGCGGCGGTAGGTCTGCAGCGCGTCCTCGGCGCGGGAAAGGTGGTCGCGGAGGTCGTCGAGCTGGTTCGTGAGCCAGCGCACGGCGTCGCGGGTGCTCGACATGCGGCGGTCGAGGTTCCGCTGGATGTACACGTCCGCGAGGGTGTTCGCGAGGAGCTGCGCGCGGCGGGGGGAGGTGTCTTCCACCGTCACGTTCATCAGCCGTGACTCCTTCACCGGCTCCACGCGCACGCGGCTGAGCAGCGCATTGGCGGCGTCGGTGATGTCCACCGACCGCCACGCCGCGCGGCGCTGCGCGGGCACGCGCATGAAGTCAGGGTCGTGCTGCAGCCCGAGGCGACGCACCACGCCCTCGGCCACCCCGCGGCTGCGCGCCACGCGGTACTGGGTCTCGTAGTACTCGCGAAGGTTCCAGTACGAACCTGCGCCCCCCGACTCGACCTCCTCGACCTGTCGACCGAGGGGCCGCGGAGGATTGGGGTCGAACTGCACCGAGGTCGTCGCGGCGTAGATCTTCGGCTGGCGAAGCACCCACAGCGCGTCGATGCACAGCGCCACGGCGATGCCGCTCAAGATGATCCAACGGTGCTTCCAGAGCAGCCGAAGCTGCTCCATCGACGGGTTCTGCCCCTCGGAGGCGCTGGGAAAGGATTGCTCCCTCGGGTTCACGGCTGGGCTCCCATGATCGTGCGAATCTCGCGGCCTTCTAGCAGAGCACCTGCACCATCACCATCGTCGCGCTGCACCACGGCTCCGTTGCCGCACCCTCGCATCGGGTTCATCGCGCGCCCGCATCCCGACCGCCGCGGTCGCAGTGCTGCTGCACGACCGGGTCTGCCGCCATCGTCTCCATCAGCGTCGCACACGCGGCATCCACCGCGGGGCGGTCACGAAGCCGCGCCGCGACGAGGAGCATGTCGCGGAGGTACGGGTGCGCCGGGAGGGCGAGGGACTCGGCGGCTTCGAAGGCCGCCCACGCCGAGGCGTCGCTGCCCACGTCGACCTCGAGTCTGCCGTGGAGCCCGTGGGTCGCGATGCGACGGTCGACGTCGGCGCCGGCGGACTCCAGCATGGACGCGATCTCTCGCCGCATCCCCGCGGCGTCGCGGCGCCCGGCGAGCAGGCGCGCGCGGGCACCGTGCAACTCGTAGCGAGAAGCGCCACGCTGCAGCCCCTGCTCGAGCACACGCAGCGCGGCGTCGGCGTCGCCCCGGTGGGCGAGCAACGCGGACTGGCACTCGTAGCCCGCGTGGCTGCGCGGGTGTGCCTGCGCGAGGCGGGCGCAGAGCCCCTCCGCGCGACCGAGGTCTCCGGCGGCGCGGGCCTCGGCGGCGCGGCGCATCAGCGGTCCGCGTTGGTTGGGGTCGCGGCGGAGCTGCACCTCGTCGGCGACGGCGGCGATCGCCGGGGTCGTGCCCTCGCGCGTCGCGAGGTAGTCCAGGAACACGATGCCCGACGGGTCCCTCGGCGCCATGTGGTCCATCTCCGCGTCGTCGAGCGGGGGGGAGAGCCGCAGCGCCACGTCGGCCACCGCGAAGGCGTGGTCGGGCGCGCGACGCAGGGCCTCGCCGAGCTCGACCTTGGCCTGTCCGCGACGCCCTCGCGCGACCATGGCCCGCGCCAGCAGCAGGTGCGGCGCGTGCCAGTTGGGCGAGAGCTCCATGGCGCGCGCGACGAAGCGCAGCCCAGAAGGGTCATCCCGCGAAATGGCGTAGGAGCCCGCAAGAAGCTGGAGGTACGCGTCCATCGGGTGGCGCGCGAGGGCGGCCCGCACGCCGGGTCCCGCGAAGCTCGAAGGCTCTCGACGGAGCGAGCGCTCCAGGGCGTCTCGCTCGGCCTCCAGGGGTGACCGCCACGCCACGGTCCCCAGCGCGATCACCGCGACGGCGATGAGCCCCGCGGGCCATCGCTGCACGTTTTGAAACCGCTCCATCGGCCGACGCCAGTCGGTCGCCTTGCCGCCCGCGAGCACCCCCGCCACCGCCGCGGCGACGTAGCCGGTCGCGCCCAGGAACATCGAGAAGTCGACAAAATCATGGAGCAGCAACGCGAGCAGCGCCGACCACGCGGCCACGGCGGGAGGCGGCGCCGAGCCGGGCGGCAAGAGCCGCTTCAGCGCGTGCGCGAGGCAGAACATCACGAATGCCGCGACGGGCAGGCCGAAGGCCAGGGCGAGGTCGAGGGGGAGGCACTCGGCGCGCAGAAAGGTCCACGCGGCGTCGAGGTGCCCCGCGCTCGAGACGGTCACGGGCAGGGCGCCGCTGCCGAGCCCGAGCAACGCGTGACCGCGCAGGGCCCCGGCGGCGCGACGAAAGATCTCGAGCTTCGACGAGTCCCCGCCGACGAACTCCTGCCGCAGACCCGTGGCGGCGACCCAGATGCCTGCGCCGAAGACCGCGAACCCGAGGCCCGCCGCGGTGACGTTCTGTCGGCGCACGTCTGTCCGCTCCCGACGTCGCTCGGCCTCGCCGCGCCCGCGCGCATTGAGCGCGACGAAGACGGCCACCCCACCCACCGCGGCCGCGACCCCGCCGCGGCTCATCGAGAGCGCGCAGACCGCGCCGCAGAGCACGGCCGCGATGCCCTGGAGCACCCGCGAGAGCCCGTTGTGCGCATCGGTCGCGGCGCCGATCCAGAGGATCGCGCCGGTGCCCGTGAGCGCCGCGAGGTGGTTCGCGTTGAGCAACGGCGACAGGATCGGCGGCGCCGCCTGCTGCGGGCGATAGAACGCGTAGAGCAGGTCCTGACCCGTGGTGAGGTGCGCCAGGGCGACCCCCGAGACGACGAGCGCCGCCGTCGCGCAGGTGAGGTAGATCCGGTCCAGGTGCCCGCGCATCGAGGCGGTGAACACGGCGAGGTACATCGCCCCGAGGCCCAGCAGGTAGACCAGGTCGGAGACTCCCGTGCCGGGGTCGCGGTGCAGCGGACGCCACGCCGACGCCCTCGCCTCGCCCAACGCCCACAGCGCGCGACCCGAAGCGTCTGCGCCCGCGGGGTCGAGCGCGCGGAGCAGGGCCGGGGGCCACGGGGCGAGTTGCAGCGCGCTGATCACCACCAGGAGCGCCCACGCCCGCAGCAGCGGGTCACGACGGACGTACTCCGCGGGGATCCCGGTCACCCCGAACGCCAGCGCCGCGATCAGCGCCGCCGCCGGCACCGAGGGCGCCCAGGCGCCGCCCAGGAGCAGCGGGGTGATCACCAGCACCGCGGTCAGGAGGGGCAACGCGTGGCGCGTGCGCACCCGCGGAAGTTCGAGGCTCAGGGAGCTCCCAAGACGGATCACGCGGTCCAACGGCAGGCTCCCAGGCGCGGCGGGGTATGGGGGAAGGGTCGACGGTGCATCTCGGGGGCGAAGCGCGGAGCGTGCGTTGCGAGGGAGGGCCGCGGGCATTCAGCCCGACCGCCGACCCCGCCGCGTCAGCGCGCGGGCGTCATCGCGTGGAGCACCCGCAACGCCGCGCACGCCGCGCCGAAGCCGTTGTCGATGTTCACCGCGAGCAGTCCCTGGGCGCAACTGGTCAGAACGGAGTTCATCGCCGCCGCCCCTCCCGCGCCCACGCCATAGCCCACAGAGGTCGGCACGGCGATCAGCACGCTGCCGATGAGGCCGCCGAGCACCGTGGGCAGCGCCGCCTCCATCCCCGCGACCACCACGACCACGGGAAAGCTTCGGATCTCCTCGAGGCGTGCCATCAAGCGCCAGAGGCCCGCGGCACCCACGTCCATGATCCGCACGCACGCCTCCCCGTGGAACCTCAGGGTGCGCTCGATCTCCGACGCCACCGCAGCGTCGCTCGTGCCGGCCGCGACCACCGCCACCCGGGCCGGCGCCGACGGCGTCGGGACCGCGCCAAAAATGGCCGTACGGCTCGACGGGTCGTAGTCCAGAGAGCCACGCAGGGCCTCGGGGACCGCGTCGAACTGCGCGGGCGACAGGCGGGTGAGCAGCAGCGGCATCGACCGCGACGCGGCCTGTCGGAGGATCTCCGCCAGATGTGCATCGCTCTTGCCGGAGCTGTAGATCGCTTCGTGCAGCCCGATACGCTCGGGTCGAAGCAGGTCGAGTTGAATGTCCAGTTCAGCGCTCATGGTGTGGGCAGCACATAGTGCGCGGCAGCCCTCCATCGCAATGGTCCCCCAGTGGGGAGATTCGCCCCGGCAGTCCCGCATTGAGGGCGAAGCGCGAATGGGGTACTCCCGCGGGGCGACTGATCGCACCGGATGATCCTCGGCATCGACGCATCGAATCTGCGCGCGGGAGGTGGCCTCACACACCTCGCTGAGCTGCTGCGTGCGGCTCGCCCCGAGGCGTTCGGCTTCGAACGCGTCGTGGTGTGGTCCGGGCGGCGCACGCTCGACGCGCTCCCGACCGCGTCGTGGCTCACGCCCGCGCACTCCCCCCTGCTCGACGGTCCCCTGCCTGCGCGGGTGTTGTGGCAGCGCGTGCACCTCCCTCGCCTCGCCCGCGACATCGACGTGCTGCTGTCGCCAGGCGGCACCGCGCCACCCACGCTGCACCCCCAGGTGGTGATCTCGCAGAACATGCTCCCCTTCGACCCGAAGGAGCGCGGTCGCTACGGCGCCTCGTGGCCCCACGCGCGCCTGCTCGCGCTGCGGGTGGTGCACGGCCGCGCGTTCAGCCACGCCGACGGGGTGATCTTTCTCACGGAGTTCGCCCGCGAGCGCATCTGCGTCGCCCTCGGCGACGAGCGCCCCCAACAGACCGCCATCGTGCCGCACGGCGTCGACGCGCGCTTCCGCGCCCCGCCGCGCCCGCAGCGCCCGCTCGCGGCGTGCAGCCACGACGATCCCCTGCAGATGCTCTATGTCTCCGTGGTCTCGCCGTACAAGCACCAGTGGGTCGTCGCCGAGGCCGTCGCGCGCCTGCGCGCTCAGGGGCTCCCCCTCGCGATGAGCTTCGTGGGCGCCGAAGAGAACCCACCCTCGATGGCCCGACTCCGCGAGGTGATGCGCCGCCGCGACCCCGCCGGCGAGTTCCTGACGCTGCGAGGCGCCATCCCCTTCACCGAAGTGCACCGCAGCTACCAGGAGTCGGAGCTCTTCGTCTTCGCGTCGAGCTGCGAGAACATGCCCAACATCCTCATCGAGGCCATGGCCGCGGGGCTGCCCATCGCATGCTCCGACCGTGGCCCCATGCCCGAGGTGCTGCGCGACGCGGGCGCCTACTTCGACCCCGAAGACGTCGACGACACCGCCGCCGCGCTGCGCCGCCTCGCCGAGGACCACGATCTCCGAACACGCTGCGCCGCAAGGGCCTGGGCGCTCTCAGAGCAGTTCTCCTGGGCTCGCTGCGCCGACGAGACCCTGGCGTTCCTCGCGCAGACCGCGGCGCGCACGCCCCGTCGGTGAATGTCCACGGGGCGGCGCACACCCATTCTCCGCGATGTCGCCGCCCCTCGCCCGAAGCCTCGCGGTCCCAACGCCACATCCCAACTTCGCGATCAGCCGTGATAGATCTCATCGAGATCATGCAGGCAGCTCTGGGATGATCGTCGGCATCGACGCGTCCAACCTCCGCGCCGGTGGCGGCGTGACCCACCTTCGAGAAATGCTCGGCGCCGCCAACCCGGCGCGGTTCGGCTTTCGCGAGGTGGTGGTGTGGGCGGGCAGCTCGACGGCGAAGCAGCTCCCCACGCGCGACTGGCTGCGCGTCGAGCACGAGCGCATGCTCGACGGGCCGCTGCCCTCACGGGTGTTCTGGCAGCAGGTGGTGCTCCGTCAGCGAGCGGCGGCGCGCTGCGACGTGCTCTTCGTGCCCGGCGCCACGGCGCCCATCCCGTTTCGACCGCGCATCGTGATGTCGCGCAACATGCTCCCCTTCGACGGCGGCGAGCGCCGGCGCTACGGCCCCTCGTGGACCCACGCGCGGCTGCTCGCCCTGCGGCAGATCCACGCGCGCTCATTCAGCGAGGCCGACGGGGTGATCTTCCTCACGGAGTACGCGTTCCAGTCCATCCGGCCGGCCCTCGGCGGGGCGTCGCCGCGGCGCACGTCGATCATCCCGCACGGGGTCGACGCGCGATTTCGGTCACCGCCCCGCGCACAGCGGCCGCTCTCGGCGTGCTCCTTCGAAGACCCGCTCCGGCTGGTCTATGTGTCGGTGGTCGCGCCGTACAAGCACCAGTGGGTCGTCGCCGAGGCCGTCGCCCGGCTGCGCGCCGAGGGCCTCCCCCTCAGCATCGAGTTCGTCGGCGGCGGCGAAGACCAGCCCTCGCTCACCCGGCTCCACGAGACCCTGCGGCGGTGCGACCCCGAGGGGCGCTTTCTGCGCCTCACCGGCGCTGTGCCCTTCGCCGAGGTACACCGGAGCTACCAGCGCGCGGAGCTCTTCGTCTTCGCGTCGAGCTGCGAGAACATGCCGAACATCCTGCTTGAAGCCATGGCCGCGGGGCTGCCGATCGCGTGCTCCAACCGCGGGCCCATGCCCGAGGTCCTCGGCGACGCCGGGGCGTACTTCGACCCTGAGGACGTCAGCGACACCGCCGCGGCCCTCCGCCGCCTCGCGACCGACCACACCCTCCGCGCACGCTGCGCCGAGATCGCCCATCACGGCGCGACGCAGTTCTCCTGGACCCGCTGCGCCGACGAGACCTTCGCGTTCCTCGCCGAGGTCGCGCAGCGCAACCCGCGGGAGGCGTAAAGAACCATGTGCGGCATCGCTGGCGCCCTTGGCGACCTCCGCGGCGTTGACACCCGGGCCATGCGCCAGGCCCTCGCCCACCGCGGCCCCGACGACGACGGCGAGGTCTCCCTCACCACCCGCGACGGCGCGTCGCTCTGGCTGGGCCATCGTCGCCTCTCGATCCAGGACCTCTCGCCCGCGGGGCATCAGCCCATGCGCTCGGGCGACGGCCGACGGCACATCGTGTTCAACGGCGAGGTCTACAACTTCCGCGCGCTCCGCGTGGAGCTCGAGGCGCTCGGCGCGCGCTTTCGCTCGGGCTCCGACACCGAGGTCATCCTGGAGGGCTTTCGCCACTGGGGCGACGGCTGCATCGAGCGCCTCCGCGGGATGTTCGCCTTCGCCCTCTGGGACGAGCACCGCGACACCCTCACCCTCGCCCGTGACCGCCTCGGCGAGAAGCCCCTCTACCTCCACCACACCCGTGAACGCACGCTCTTCGCCTCCGAGGTGCGCGCCCTCCTCGCCTCGGGCGCCGTCGCCCGCGAGCTCGACGACGAGGGCCTCGACGCGTTCCTCACCTACGGCTCCGCGGCCGACCCCTTCACCCTCGTCCACGGCGTGCGCGCGTTGCTCCCGGGCGAGGTGCTCACGCTGCACCGCGGCGAGCTCGCGCGGCGACGCTACTGGTCCCTGCGCGCCATCGAGCCCCGCCCCTGGGTGCACCGCGACGACGCCGTGGCCCAGACCCGCGCGCGGCTCATCGAGTCCCTGCGCGGGGTGATGGTCTCCGACGTGCCCGTGGCGGTGCTGCTCTCGGGCGGCGTGGACTCGTCGTCGAACGTGACCCTCCTCCACGGCGAGGGCTTTCACGACCTGCACACCTTCTCCGTGACCTTCAGCGGCGTCGACCAGAAATACTCCGAGAAGCCCTGGTCCGACCTCGTCGCGCGCACCTTCGGCACCCGCCATGAGAGCGTCGAGATCTCCCTCGACGACGCCCGACGCCTCGTGCGCGAGGCCGTCGACGCGCAGGACCTCCCCTCGGTCGACGGCGTGAACACCTACCTCGTGTGCGACGCCATCCGCCGCGCGGGGATCAAGGTGGCCGTGTCGGGTCAGGGGGCCGACGAGCTCTTTCTGGGATACCCCCAGCGCAAGCTCTTCGGCGCCCTCCTGGGAATCAGCGACGCGCTCCCCCACGCGGCGAAGTCCCTGCTCGCGCGGGCGCGGCACCTCCTACCCACGCCGCCGGATTCGTCCTACGAGAAAGCCGCCCAGGCCCTCACCGCCCACGACCCCGTGGCGGGCGCATACCTCGCGCAGCACTCGATGTTCTCTCACACCGCCATCGAGCGGCTCCGCGCCGCGCGACGCCCCTCGCCCACGCGCTTCGTCGAAGACGTCGGCGGCGAAGACCCCCTCGACCGGCTCTCGCGGCTCGAGCTCGGGCACTACCTCCGCAACACCCTCCTGCGCGACGGCGACCAGATGAGCATGGCGCACTCCCTGGAGGTCCGCGCGCCCTACCTCGACCCGGAGCTCGTGCGCTGGGTGGTCTCGCTCCCCCCCGCACTGAAGCTGGAGAAAGCGCGCAACAAGCCGCTGCTCCTCGACGCCGTCGGCGACAGGCTCCCACGTGAAGTCTGGGACCGGCCCAAGATGGGCTTCGCCCTCCCCTACGA